>NZ_JBFBGK010000050.1:0-56577 GCF_040684615.1 Streptomyces sp. NPDC089919 | reverse complement strand
GCTTGCCCTCGGTCACCTTCACCGTCACCGGCTCGCCGGCCTTGGCCTTGTCGCCGGTGAGGTTCACCGAGATGGCCATCGGCTTGGGCTTCATCACCAGCAGGGCGACCCGGCCGGGGCCGGCGGTCAGCTCCCGGCCGGCCGCGAGGCAGTCCTCGGGGGCCAGGCCCGGGTCCACGCCGAGGCCTTCGACGGGGGTGGTCCAGCCGGTACCGGTGAGCAGCCAGGCGGCGACGGCCAGCGGGGTGGGCAGGGGCTCGCCCCGGCCCCTGCCCTCGCCCTGCCCGAGGCGGACGTCGAGCTCGACGCCGAAGGGGCGGAAGGAGCCGGGGGTGCCCTGGGGGTAGGTCCTGGTGCCGTTGCCCTTGCCCTGGTCACCGGGGCCGACCACGACCAGGCGGTCGGGGCGGGCGGCGGCGAGCACGGAGAGGGCGTCGGAGCAGGCGGTCCGGGCGGCGGCCAGTTCCTGGGCGGCGCCGGAGGCGACCTCCGGTACCAACAGGGGCGGCGCGGGGCATACGGCGGCGGCTACGAGCATGATCCGCAGCCTATCCGCGGCGCTTGGCCGTTGGGTACGGGTCGGGCGGGTGCCGCTGCGCGGAGCTGGTCCCCTCCCCGCCCTCCCCCAGACTCCGTCCGGGGGGACCCCCATCCCGAAACCGGTGGGCGCTGCCCCCGGACCCCCATACCGACGCTCCGCGCCGGTGCGCTCAAACGCCGCGCGGGCTGGATGTGCGCAGCACATTCCAGCCCCGCGGGCGGTCAGCAGGCTGCCGAGCCGCAGGCGGATTCGGTGGCCGGGAGGGGGGCGGGGACGCCCAGGGTGGGGATGCCGAGCATGACGCCGGGGCCCGCGGCTGGGGCGGCCTGGCGCTTGGCCCAGGCGTCACCGGCCCGCGTGCGGCGGACGGCCAGGGTCGGGCCCTCGGCCAGCAGGTGGTGCGGAGCGGCGTAGGTGATCTCCACGGTCACCACGTCACCCGGCCGCACCTCCTGGTCCGGCTTGGTGAAGTGCACCAGGCGGTTGTCGGGCGCCCGGCCGGACAGCCGGTGGGTGGCGCCGTCCTTGCGGCCCTCGCCCTCCGCGACCATGACCTCCAGCGTGCGGCCGACCTGCTTCTTGTTCTCGTCCCACGAGATCTCCTCCTGGAGGGCGACCAGGCGCATGTAGCGCTCCTGGACGACCTCCTTGGGGATCTGCCCGTCCATCTCGGCGGCGGGCGTACCGGGCCGCTTGGAGTACTGGAAGGTGAAGGCGTTGGCGAAGCGGGCCTCGCGGACGGTGTGCATCGTCGCCTCGAAGTCCTCCTCGGTCTCGCCGGGGAAGCCCACGATGATGTCGGTGGAGATGGCGGCGTGCGGGATGGCCGCGCGCACCTTCTCGATGATGCCGAGGAAACGCTCCTGCCGGTACGAGCGGCGCATGGCCCGCAGGACGGTGTCCGAGCCGGACTGCAGCGGCATGTGGAGCTGCGGCATCACGTTGGGCGTCTCGGCCATCGCGGCGATCACGTCGTCGGTGAAGTCGCGCGGGTGCGGGGAGGTGAAGCGGACCCGCTCCAGCCCCTCGATCTGCCCGCAGGCGCGCAGCAGCTTGCTGAAGGCCTCCCGGTCGCCCAGGTCCGAGCCGTAGGCGTTGACGTTCTGGCCGAGCAGGGTGATCTCGGAGACGCCCTCGGCGACCAGTGCCTCGATCTCGGCGAGGATGTCGCCGGGGCGGCGGTCCTCCTCCTTGCCGCGCAGCGCGGGGACGATGCAGAAGGTGCAGGTGTTGTTGCAGCCCACGGAGATCGAGACCCAGGCCGCGTAGGCGGACTCGCGGCGGGTCGGCAGCGTGGAGGGGAAGGCCTCCAGGGACTCCGCGATCTCGATCTGCGCCTCCTCCTGGATGCGCGCGCGCTCCAGCAGGACCGGCAGCTTGCCGATGTTGTGCGTGCCGAAGACCACGTCCACCCAAGGCGCCCGCTCGACGATGGTCTCGCGGTCCTTCTGCGCCAGGCAGCCGCCGACGGCGATCTGCATGCCGGGGCGCTTGGTCTTCATGGGCGCGAGCCGGCCGAGGTTGCCGTAGAGCTTGTTGTCGGCGTTCTCGCGGACCGCGCAGGTGTTGAAGACGACGACGTCGGCGTCCCCGTCGGCGCCCTCGGGCGCGCGGACGTAGCCCGCGTCCTCCAGCAGTCCGGAGAGCCGCTCGGAGTCGTGCACATTCATCTGGCACCCGTAGGTGCGCACCTCGTACGTCTTCGTCACCTGTCCAGGGTAAGGGGGGCCGGGCCGTGACATGTGCGGCGGCGGCTGGCAGGATCGCGGCCGTGCACCGCCCCTTTTCCCGGCTCCCCCGGTCCCGCAGGCGCCGCGCCCTGCTGGGCGCGGTGGCGGTGCTGGCCGCCCTGGGGCTGGTGCTGTGGTGGCTGCTGCCGCTGGGCCGCCCCGAGCCCGCCGGCCCGCTGACCTTCAGTACCGGTGTCCGCACCGGCGTCTACCAGCGCTACGGCGAGCTGCTGCGGGACGCGATGGCGCGGGACCTGCCCAAGGTGGACGTCCGGCTGGTGAGCAGCGAGGGCTCCCAGCAGAACCTGGCCCGGGTGGCCTCGGGTGAGGCGGATTTCACCATCGCGACCGCCGACGCGGTGGCCACGTACGAGATGGACCGCAAGCCCGGCGCGGACCGGCTGCGCGGCTGCGCCCGGCTCTACGACGACTACGTCCAGCTGGTGGTGCCCGCCGACTCGCCGGTGCGGTCGGCGGCGGACCTGCGGGGCAAGCGGGTGGCCGTCGGGCAGCCCGGGTCGGGCGTGCGGCTGCTCTCGGACCGGCTGCTGTCGGCGGCGGGGCTGGATCCGGCCAAGGACGTCACCCCGGTCTCGATCGGCATCGACCGGATGCCCGGCGAGCTGGAGGCGAAGCGGATCGACGCCTTCTTCTGGTCCGGCGGGCTGCCCACCACCGCGGTCCGCGAGCTCTCCGAGCGGAGCGAGATCCGGCTGGTCCCGCTGGGAGACCTGGTCGGGGCGCTCCAGCGGACCGGGCCCACCGCGCGGTACTACCGGGCCGCGGTGATCCAGCAGGACGCCTACAAGCTGGCCCGCAACACCTCGGCGGTGGCGACCCTGGCGGTGCCGAACCTGCTGGTGACCACGGACCGCACCGACCCGGCGCTGACCGAGGGGCTGACCCGGACGCTGATCGACAACCGGGACCGGATCGGCGGCCAGGTGCACGCGGCCCAGCTGGTGGACCTGCGCACGGCGATCTTCACCGACCCGCTGGAGCTGCACGAGGGCGCCGCCCGCTACTACCGCTCGGTCAAGCCCTGACGGACCCGCCGGCCCGGCCCCGGGGCCAGGGTCAGCCGCGGCTCGCCGGCAGCAGTTCCACCGCCGCCGCGGCCGCGCCGATCAGACCGGCGTCGGTGCCGAGCGCGGCGGGCACGACCGTCAGCCCCTGCACGAAGTCGAGGGTGGCGTACGAGGCCAGGTGCGCGCGCAGCGGCCCGAAGAGGGTGTCCCCGGACAGGGCCACGCCCCCGCCGATCACCGCCACGTCCACCTCCACCAGCGTCGCGGTGGCGGCGATGGCCGCGGCCAGCGCCCGGCCCGCGCGGTCGAAGGCGGCCCGGGCGACCTCGTCGCCGTCCCGGGCGGCCGCGGCCAGCCCGGCGGCCGTCCGGTCGGCCGTGGCGGGCTGCCAGCCCGCGGCCAGGGCCCAGCGGGCCAGTGAGGTGCCGGAGGCGATCGCCTCGACACAGCCCCGCGCCCCGCACACGCACGGCTCGCCGTCGAAGGCCACGGAGATGTGGCCGATGTGGCCCGCGTTGCCGGTGGGGCCGGGGTGCAGCCGGCCGTCCAGGACCAGACCGCCGCCCACGCCGGTGGAGACCACCATGCACAGGGCGTTGTCGTGGCCGCGCGCCGCGCCGAGCCAGTGCTCGGCGGCCGTCATCGCCACCCCGTCGCCGACCAGCGCGACCGGTACCCGGGCGCCGTGGGCCGCCAGCGCGGCCTCGGTCCGGGCTTGGACCGGGAAGCCCCGCCAGGCGCCGATGTTGACCGGGCTGACCGTGCCCCGGGAGGCGTCCACCGGACCGGCGCTGCCGATGCCGCAGCGGCGCACCTCGGCCCACTCCGGGGCCGCCGCCAGCTCTGCGACGACCTCCTCGACGGCCGCCATCACGCCGTCGCCGTCCACGCCGCGGGGGGTGGGCCGGCGGGTGGCCGCGGTCATCGTGCCGTCCGGCCGGACCAGCGCCCCGGCGATCTTCGTGCCGCCGATGTCGACGGCGGCGGTGACACCGGTGCTCCCGTCGACGGTGCGGGGCTGCGGGACGGTCGACGCGGGGGTGATCACGGGGCTCTCCTGGAACGGGGTCGGTTTTCAGTATGCGCGCGGCGGCGGGGCCGTACTCTCCCGGGGCTCCAGCCGCGGCCGCTCGCCCTCCAGGGCCCTGGGCGGGCCCCCGGCCAGCAGGTCCAGCAGCGCCTGCGCGGCCAGCCGCCCGAAGCCGGGGGTGTCCCGGACCAGCGCGGTCAGCCGCGGATGGGTCACCCGGCACAGCGGGGAGTCGTCCCAGGCGACCACCGACAGCCGCTCGGGCACCGCGATCCCGCGGCCGGCCGCCACCCCGAGACCGGCCACCGCCATGACGTCGTTGTCGTAGACCAGCGCGGTCGGCGGCCGGGGGCCGTCCAGCAGGAGCCGGGTGGCTTCGGCACCGGCCGTGTCGGAGTAGTCGGTGACCACCGAGCGCACCGCGTCCGGACCGAGTCCGTACCGCTCGGCGCCGGCCCGCAGGGAGCGGATCCGCCGCTCGGTGTGGGCCAGTCCCGGCAGCCCCGCGACGTGCCCGATCCGGCGGTGGCCGAGCCCGTGCAGGTGGTCCAGGATCCGGGTCATGGCCTCCGCGTCGTCGGCCCAGACGCAGGACGGCCCGGCGGCCTCCGGGGTGCCGCCGACGAAGACCGCGGGCAGTCCCAGGGAGCCGAGCAGCGCCCGCCGCGGGTCCTCGGTGCGCGGGTCGACGACCAGGACGCCGTCCACCCGCCGCTCGGCCCACCAGCGCCGGTAGGCCGCCAGCTCCTCGGCCGGGTCGCCGGTGACCTGGAAGAGCAGGGCGGTCGCCCGGGCGGCCAGCACCTCCTGGATGCCGGCGACCAGTTGGAGGAAGAAGGACTCCACGCCCAGGGTGGCGGCGGGCCGGGCCAGCACCAGGCCGACCGCGCCGGCGCGTTCGCCGGACAGGGCCCGGGCCGCGCTGTTGGCCCGCCAGCCCAGCTCCTCGGCGACCGTGCGGATCCGGTCGCGGGTCTGCGCGGAGACGCCGGGCCGGCCGTTGAGCGCGAAGGAGACCGCGCTCTCGGAGACCCCGGCGCGGCGGGCGATGTCCTTGATGGTGGGTCTGCGAGGCATGGCACCGTCCCCGGATTCGCCGGAACGCAGGCGGTCACAACGCGTGGAACGGGCTCGGAGCGCCTTCGACTAAAGCGCATTAGTACGCACAGCCTCAGGGGTGGTGCTGGGTCCTGTCAACGGCGCCCGGGCGCATTCCGCGCGCTCCGGAAAACCCGCGGAAAAGGCCCTGTTGACGTGTCCCGGCAATTCCCGGCAGGTTGTGCGCCATGTCCGACGACCCCGCTCGACACCCTGCTCGGGGCCCGGCCCGCGGGCTGCGCTTCGGCGCCAATTACACGCCCAGCCGCGGCTGGTTCCACCACTGGCTCGACTTCGACCTGGACGAGGTCCGCGCGGATCTGGATTCCCTCGCCGCGCTCGGCCTGGACCACGTCCGGGTCTTTCCGCTCTGGCCGGTCTTCCAGCCGAACCGCACCCTCATCCGGCCGCGCGCCGTGGAGCAGTTGGTGCAGCTCGCCGACGCGGCCGCGGAGCGCGGCCTGGACGTGGCGGTGGACGGCCTCCAGGGGCACCTGTCGAGCTTCGACTTCCTGCCGGCCTGGACCCGGACCTGGCACCGGCGCAGCCTCTTCCTCGACCCCGAGGTGGTGGCCGCCCAGGAGGCGTACCTGCGCACCCTGGCCGGGGCGCTCGCGGACCGGCCCAATTTCCTGGGCATGACGGTCGGCAACGAGTTCAACCAGTTCGCGGACGGCCCGCACCCCGATCCGGACCGGATCACCGCGGCCCAGGCCGAGGCCTGGCTGACCCGGATGCTGGCCGCCTGCGAGGCCGGCGCCCCCGGCCGCCCCCATCTGCACGCCCCGTACGACGCGGCCTGGTACCGGGACGGGCACCCCTTCACGCCCGCGCAGGCCGCCCGCCTCGGCGCGATGACGGCCGTGCACTCCTGGGTGTTCAACGGCACCGCGCAGCGGCACGGCCCCACCGGCACCGCCACGGAGCACCACGCGGCCTACCTGGTCGAGCTGGCCAAGGCCTGGGCGGCGGACCCGGACCGCCCGGTGTGGCTCCAGGAGGTCGGCGCGCCCGCCCCGCTGATCGCCCCGGACCGGGCGGCGGCCTTCACCACGGCCACCCTGACGGCCGCGCTGGACTGCCCGGGGCTGTGGGGCGTGACGTGGTGGTGCTCGCACGACGTCCCGCGGGACCTGGCCGACTTCCCGGAGCTGGAGTACTCCCTCGGGCTGCTCACCGGGGACCGCGAGGCCAAGCCGGCGGCCCGGGCGCTGGCCGCGGTCGCCGCCGACCGGCGCGGCCGGGAGCACCGTCCGCCGCCCCGGACCACGGCCCTGCTGCTCGACGCGGGCGGGGCCGCCGCCGCGCCGCGCCGCTCGGTCTGCGCCCCCGGCGGCTCCTTCTTCGAGGCCTGGGCCGCCCTGGCCGCCCAGGGCCTGCGCCCCGCCGTGGTGCTCGCCGAACACGCGGCCGACGCCGCCCATCTGACGGCCCGCGGCATCAAGGAAGTCGTCAGCCCCGCCGACCTGTGACGAGGAGCCTCCATGCCCCAGCACGTCCGGCCCGAGCGAAGCACCGCTGCCGATCCGCGCCCACCGGCCCCGCCGGCCGTCGGGGCACCGGGGCCCGGGTCCCGCCCTCCGGCTCCGCGGGGCGGGCCCACCCGCCGCGGCGTGCTGCTGGCCGGGGCCGGCACCGCCGCGGCGTTCCTGGGTGCGGCGCCCGCGGCCGCCGTACCGGGGGCGCCGGACGCCCCGACCCTGACCCCCCACGCCGCCTACTGGTACCCCGGCTCCGTCCCGGACGGCACCCCCGCCCCCGGCGTCGAGTGGCGCTCGCTGGCCGACTGGTCCCCGGCCGCCGACCCCGACCTGCCCTACCGCGCCTCGACCGTGCCCCTGGCCGCGCGCTTCACCCCCGTACCGGCCCACCCGGGGACCACCGGCGCCCACATCGCCGCGCTGGTGTCCTTCGGCCCGACCGCGGGCCACCCCGCCCAGGGCTTCCCCGGCGCCGACCGGTACGCACCCACGCACTGGGCCTACCTCGACGAGCTGGTCTTCTGGGGCGGTTCGGCCGGCGAGGGCGTCGTGCTCGCCCCCACCGCCCCGGTCACCGACGCCGCGCACCGCAACGGCGTGCGGGTGCTCGGCACCGTCTTCCTCCCCCCGGCGGTCTACGGCGGGGACCTGCGCTGGACCCGGGAGCTGGTGCACCGCGACGCGTACGGGCGCTTCCCGCTGGCCGGCACCCTCGCCGAGGTGGCCGCCGCGTACGGCTTCGACGGCTGGTTCGTGAACGCCGAGACCGACGGCGGCGATCCGGAACTGGCCGCGCGGATGCGGGGGTTCCTGCGCGCGCTGCGCGCCGCCGGGGCGGCCCGGGGGCTGCGCGTCACCTGGTACGACGCGATGGACCGCAGCGGTCGGGTGGCCTGGCAGGGCGCGCTGAACGAACGCAACCAGGACTTCTTCGAGGACCGGCGCGGGACGGTGGCGGACCGGATGTTCCTCGACTTCGGCTGGACCGGGCCGAAGCTGGCGGGCTCGGGCCGGCTGGCGCGGGCGCTCGGCCGCGGCCCGTACGAGCTGTGGGCGGGGGTGGACGTGGAGTCCCGGGGCTGGGACACGCCGGTGGACTGGGAGGCCGTGCTGCCGCCCGGCGGCGCGGCCGTCACGAGCCTCGGCCTGTACCGGCCGGAGTGGACCCTGGGCCGGACCGCCGACGGCTCCCCCGCCGCCTTCCACGCGGCCGACGACCGCTTCTGGACGGGCCGTTCGCTCGATCCGGCGCGCCCGGACCCGGCGGACCCCTGGCGGGCCCCGGCCACCGCGGTGGCCGACCGGGCCACGGTCACCGGACTGCCCTTCGCCTGCGCCTTCAACACCGGCCACGGACTGCGCTGGTACGAGGACGGCGAGGTGCGCTCCGCGGAGCCCTGGAACCACCTGGGCCTCCAGGACCGGCTGCCGGGCCGCCGTTGGGAGGTGGCGGTGCCGCAGGGGTCGGAACGTCCCGAGGTGTCGCTGGACTTCGAGGACGCCTGGCGGGGCGGCAGCAGCCTGCTGGTCGCGGGGAGTCCGTCGGGCCCGGTGGCCGTGGGCCTGCACGCGCTGCGGGCGGCGCTGGGCCCCCGGCCGGTGCTGGAGCTGACCCACCGGGCGGCGGACGGACCGGTGGAGGTGGCGGTCGGGGTGGCGGTGGCCGAACCGTCCGGGCCGGGCGCGCCGGTGCCGTACGTCTGGTTCCCCGCGGGCCGGGCCGCGGCGGCCGACGGCTGGCACACCCGCCGCGTGCCGCTGACCGGGCTGGCCGGCCGGACGGCGCACCGGCTGGCGGTACGGCTGACCGGACCGGGCGGGGCCCCGGTGCGCTGGCGGCTGGGCGCCCTGGCGCTGTGCGGGGACGGCCCGGCGGCCCCGCCGGCCGCGCCCGCCCGGCTGCGGGTGACGGCCGCGGCGGGCGCCGGCGGGGGCACGGCGGAGCTGCGGCTGCGCTGGGACCCCGCGCCGGGGCCGGTGCGGCACTACGAGCTGAGCCGGGTCCGGCCGGACGGCCGGCGGGAGTTCCTGGGCGGGAGCTGTGGCCCGGCGCTGTACGTGCCGGCGCTGGCGCGGGCCGCCGGGGAGCGGGCCGCGCTGCTGGAGGTCCGGGCGGTGGACGAGCTGTACGCCGCCTCCGCCCCGGCCCGGACCACCTTCGGCTGGTGACCGCGGCGGCCGGGCTAGGCCGCCTCTTCCGGATCTTGCCTGACCCGCGCCGCCTGGCACCGCACCTCGCCGCGTTGTCGGGCCCACCCAAGTACGTCCAGTAATCGGGCGACCCTCCGCCTTGCGATGCACGGCGCCAGACGACGCGGGCTTAACCGGCAAGATCCGAAAGAGACGACCTAGTCCGGTGCCGTGCGGGGGACGGAGACCGTCACGCGCAGGCCGTGCGGCGGGTTCGTCTCATACGCGAGGGTGCCCCCGCCGGCCGCGAGCAGGGCCCGGGAGATGGACAGGCCCAGTCCGGAGCCCTGGACGTTCTGGTGCCGGCCGCTGCGCCAGAAGCGGTCGCCGACCCGGGCCAGTTCGTCCTCCGTCAGCCCGGGGCCGCGGTCGGCGACGACCACGGTGGCCACCCGGCCCTCGGCACCGGCCGTGACGGTGACCTCCTCCCCGGCGGGGGTGAACTTGAGGGCGTTGTCGATGACCGCGTCCAAGGCGCTGGACAGGGCGATGGGGTCGGCCCAGCCGGTCACCGCGCGCCGCCCGCCCGCGGTCAGCCGCAGCCCCTTCTCCTCGGCCAGCGGGCGCCAGGCGGCCACCCGCTCGGCCGCCAGCGCACCGATGTCCACGAGGGAGATCTCGGCCGAGGCGTGCTCGGCCAGCGCCAGGTCGAGCAGGTCGTCGAGGACCTGGGTGAGCCGCTTGCCCTCGGTGCGCACCGAGGCGATCTCCGCGTTCCCCTCGGGCAGTTCCAGGGCCAGCAGCTCGATCCGCAGCAGCAGCGCGGCGAGCGGGTTGCGCAGCTGGTGCGAGGCGTCGGCGACGAAGGCGCGCTGCTGTTCGAGCACTTCCTCGACGTGGTCGGCCATCTCATTGAAGGAGCGCGCCAGCCGACGCAGTTCGGGCGGCCCCCCGGAGGCGGCGACACGGGAGTTGAGCCGGCCGGTGGCGATGTCGTGGGTGGCCGCGTCGAGGATCCGGACCGGTCGCAGCACCCAGCTGGTGAGCCGCAGCGCGGCGCCGAAGGCCACCGTCATCGCCGCGGCCAGCCCGGCCACGATGATCAGCCAGCCGCGCAGGATCCGCGAACGCAGCTGTCCGGTGGGCGAGTCGGTGACGACCACGGCGACCACGTCGCCGTCGAGCACGACCGGGGAGGCGACCACCAGGCGGCCGCCCGGCTGCCAGGGCCACACCTGCGCCGGATCGTGGCTGCGGCGCCCGGCCAGCGCCTCCTCGAAGGCGCGCCGGCCCTCGCCGTCCGGCGGCAGGTTCCACCAGCCGGGCGCCCGGGCCATGGCGTTGTCGTCGCGGAAGAAGATGCCCACCCGGATGCCGTACAGGTCGTGGTAGCGGGCGAGTTCGAGCTGCAGGGTCTCGCGGCGCTCGTCGACGCCCACCTCGCCGGACTCGGCCGCGTCCACCACGAACTGCGCGAGCGCGGCGAACCGGACCGTGTCGTCGATCCGGTCCACGACCACCTGCTGCTGGCGGGCGGCGGCGAGGCTCACGCCGAGCGGGAAGCCGAAGGCGAGCAGGATGCCCGCCATCAGGATGACGAGCAGGGGCAGCAGCCGGGTGCGCACCGGGGCGCCCCGCTACGCCGCGGCCGGGGCGACCAGCCGGTAGCCGACGCCTCGGACGGTCTCGATCAGTGCGGGCATCCGCAGCTTGGAGCGGAGCGAGGCGACGTGCACCTCGAGGGTGCGCCCGGTCCCCTCCCAGCTGGTGTGCCACACCTCGCTGATGATCTGCTCGCGCCGGAAGACCACGCCGGGGCGCTGGGCCAGCAGGGCGAGCAGGTCGAACTCCTTGCGGGTCAGCGGCACCTCGGCGCCGTCGACGGTGACCCGGCGGGTGGCGAGCTCGACGGCGACCGGGCCGAGCCGGACCAGGTCCGCCTCGCCCGCGCCGCGGCCGCCGGCCTCCTCGCCGGAACCGCTGCGGCGCCGGGCGACGGCGTGGATCCGGGCCAGCAGCTCGCCGGTGTCGTAGGGCTTGACGACGTAGTCGTCGGCGCCCAGGTTCAGCCCGTGGATGCGGGAGCGGACGTCGGAGCGGGCGGTCACCATGATCACGGGGATCGAGGTGCGCTTGCGGATCCGGCCGCAGACCTCGTACCCGTCCTGGTCGGGCAGTCCGAGGTCGAGCAGCACTACGCCGAATGGCGGTGCGTCCGCGGGCAGCAGCGCCTGCAGGGCCTCCTCGCCGTTGCGGGCGTGCGTGACCTGGAAACCGTGCCGCGCCAGAATCGCGGACAGGGCCGCCGCGACGTGGTCGTCGTCCTCGACGAGCAGCAGTCTCATCGGTCCCCCTCTCCGGATCTCGGCAGGTCTTGCCTGGTGGCGCGTGGTGGGCGCCTGGTCGTGTGCGGCCCGGGACAGGTGAATCGCACCCGTCGCGCATGTGGCCACCATGCATCCACGCGGATCGGACGGCCCACGTCAAGGGGCTTCCGCTCCGGCGCGTCTTCCGTTATGCACCCGGTACGAGTACACCCGGATCGCTCACGTTACGTGGTCAGCCGAGTCCTTATCGTTATGCTCAATTTCCGCTCAGATGTGATGACGCTGCGCTCACGGGCTCATTAATGTCCTTGCAACCGAGGAGGACGGAGCAAGATCCCGATGAGCGGAGAATCGGTGACCGAGGGACCGCAGGACGCCGTGCCGGCCGCCGGTGACCTGGTCGTACTGAGCGGCGTGAACAAGCACTTCGGCGCGCTGCACGTACTCCAGGACATCGACCTGAGCATCGCCCGCGGCGAGGTCGTGGTGGTCATCGGCCCCTCGGGTTCCGGCAAGTCGACCCTGTGCCGCACCATCAACCGGCTGGAGACGATCGACTCCGGCACCATCACCATCGACGGCAAGGCGCTGCCCGACGAGGGCCGCGAGCTGGCCCGGCTGCGGTCGGACGTCGGCATGGTGTTCCAGTCGTTCAACCTGTTCGCGCACAAGACCGTGCTCGAGAACGTGATGCTCGGTCAGATCAAGGTCCGCAAGACCGAGAAGGCGGCGGCCGAGAAGAAGGCCCGCGCCCTGCTGGACCGGGTCGGCGTCGGCACGCAGGCGGAGAAGTACCCGGCGCAGCTCTCCGGCGGTCAGCAGCAGCGCGTGGCGATCGCCCGGGCGCTGGCGATGGACCCGAAGGTCATGCTCTTCGACGAGCCCACCTCGGCCCTCGACCCGGAGATGATCAACGAGGTGCTGGAGGTCATGCAGCAGCTCGCCCGGGAGGGCATGACCATGGTCGTGGTCACCCACGAGATGGGCTTCGCCCGGTCGGCCGCCAACCGGGTGGTCTTCATGGCGGACGGCAAGATCGTCGAAGAGGCCGTGCCCGACCAGTTCTTCAACAACCCGCGCAGCGACCGCGCCAAGGACTTCCTTTCGAAGATCCTCCACCACTGACCGTCACCGGTCTGGTACTGATCCGCTCAGTGCGCCGCAGCAGGGCCCGGCCCGGCGGCGCGCGGCACCACGCGTTTCGCAGTCAACGCACTCGCCAACAACGTCTCATCCGAGGGAAGTTCACCATGAAGGTTTCCAAGGCCGGCGCGGCCGCCGCGGTCGTCATCGCCCTGGCGCTGAGCGCCACCGCCTGTGGCAGCGACGACAAGGACTCGGGCTCGGGCGGCAAGAAGATCGTCGTCGGCATCAAGTTCGACCAGCCCGGCGTCGGCCTGAAGACCCCGGACGGCAAGTTCACCGGCTTCGACGTGGACGTCGCCAAGTACGTCGCGGGCAAGCTCGGTTACGCCGAGAAGGACATCGAGTTCAAGCAGGCGCCCTCCGCCCAGCGCGAGACGCTGCTCCAGAACGGCGACGTGAAGTTCATCGTCGCGAGCTACTCGATCAACGACAAGCGCAAGGCGAAGGTCGACTTCGCGGGCCCGTACTTCCTGGCCCACCAGGACCTCCTGGTCCGCGCCGACGACAACACGATCACCAAGGCCGCGGACCTCAACAACAAGAAGCTCTGCTCGGTCACCGGCTCGACCTCCGCGCAGAACGTCAAGGAGAAGCTGGCCCCCAAGGCCGACCTCCAGCAGGTCGGCGGCTACTCCGAGTGCATCACCGGCCTGGAGAACAAGGCCGTGGACGCGCTGACCACGGACAACTCGATCCTGGCGGGCTACGCCGCGCAGCCGCAGTTCAAGGGCAAGTTCAAGCTGGTCGGCCTGAACCTGAGCAACGAGAACTACGGCATCGGTCTGAAGAAGGGCGACAAGGACCTCCAGACCAAGATCAACGCCGCGCTCAAGGACATGGTCAAGGACGGCTCCTGGGACAAGTTCGTGAAGGCCAACTTCGGCCCCGCGAACTACAAGAACGAGCCCGCCCCGCAGATCACCGAGGGCAGCTGAGTCACTGACGGGGCCCGCCGCCGGCCTGCCACCGGCGGCGTGCCCCGACGGCCATCCTGAGGAGAGCGCAGGGCAACGACGTGTTCGATTTTCTAGACAATCCGCAGTACGACCTGCTCGGCGCCTTCTGGGTGACGGTGCAGCTGACCCTGTGGTCGGCGGCCGGGTCCCTGATCTGGGGCACCATCCTCGCCGGCATGCGGGTCAGCCCGGTCCCGCTGATGCGGAGCTTCGGCACCGCATACGTCAACGTGGTCCGCAACACCCCGCTGACGCTGATCATCATCGGCTGCTCGCTGGGCCTGGGCCAGACGCTGGGCGTCACCCTCGCCGGTGACACCTTCGAGCAGAAGGGCTTCCGGCTCGCGGTCCTCGGCTTCATCGCCTACACCGGCACCTTCGTCTGCGAGGCGCTGCGCGCGGGCATCAACACCGTCCCGCCGGGCCAGGCCGAGGCGGCCCGCGCCTTGGGGCTGAGCTTCACCCAGGTCCTGCGGCTCATCGTGCTCCCGCAGGCCTTCCGGGCGGTCATCGCACCGCTCGCCAACGTCCTGATCGCGCTCACCAAGAACACGACCGTGGCCGCCGCGATCGGCGTGGCCGAGGCCGCGACCCTCATGAAGACCATGCTCGAGAACGAATCCGACGCCATCTTCGCCGTCTTCGCGGTCTTCGCGTTCGGATTCATCGTGCTGACCCTGCCAGTCGGCCTGATCCTCGGCCAGCTGGCCAAGCGGATGGCGGTGAAGCGATGAGCTCCGTGCTGTACGACACGCCCGGCCCCAAGGCCCGGCGCCGGAACCTCCTGTACACCGTGCTGTTCGCGGTCGTCTTCTGCGGCGCCCTGGCCTGGGTGCTGTCGGTGATGTCGGACAAGGGCGAGCTGGACGCGGCCAAGTGGACGCCGTTCGTCGAGGACGGCAACGTCTGGACGACCTTCCTGCTGCCGGGCCTGGGCGAGACCCTGAAGGCGGCGGCCCTGTCCATCGTCATCGCCCTCCCGCTGGGCGCCCTGCTGGGCATCGGCCGGCTCTCCGAGCACCGCTGGGTGCGCATCCCGGTCGGCGCGGTCGTGGAGTTCTTCCGTGCCATCCCCGTCCTGATGCTGATGATGTTCAGCTTCCAGCTGTACGTGGAGTACACCGGCCTCAGCTCCGAGATCCGGCCGCTGTACGCCGTGGTCACCGGCCTGGTCCTGTACAACGCCACGGTCATCGCGGAGATCGTCCGGGCCGGCATCCACTCCCTGCCGTACGGCCAGACCGACGCCGCCAAGGCGCTCGGCCTGCGCAAGGGCCAGTACATGACGAGCATCCTGCTCCCGCAGGCCGTGACCGCCATGCTGCCCGCCCTGGTCAGCCAGCTCGTGGTGATCCTCAAGGACACCGCGCTCGGCGGCGCCCTGCTCGGCGTGGAGGACCTGCTCTCCGCCTACCGCACCATCCCGGCGAACTACGGCGCCAACACCATCGCGACCCTGGTCGTGATCGCGCTGCTCTACATCCTGGTGAACTTCGCGCTCACGAGCGCCGCAGCCTGGCTCGAGCGGCGGCTGCGCCGCTCCAAGAAGAGCACCGGCGCCGTGGTCGGCGGCGAGAGCGTGGAGATGGCGGCCGGCGCGCCCAGCGCCACCGGGGAGTACCTGGGCCCCGGCGCCTGACCCGCAGTCACCTTCCCGATCAGGCCCGTGTGGTGCCGCGGAACCCTCCCCCGCGCACCACACGGGCCCTCGCGTGCTTGCGTCACTTGACGCAAGCACGCGCAGTGGGTTGCATACGTTCTGTGATCACATTTCGGACCATCGGGGCCGCATCATGGACCCGGTGATCGTCGTCGGCGCCGGGCCCGTCGGGCTCGCCCTCGCCCTGGCCCTGGCCGGCCAGGGCGTTCCCTGTGTCGTACTCGACGAAGGCCCCGGCAAGGACGAGCCGCGGCCGGCCCGGACCCTCGTGCTGCATCCGGAGACCGCCGCCATGGCCGCCCGGCTCGGCTGCACCACCCTGCGCGACGAGGGCGCCCGCTGGACCGCCTGGCGCACCCTCAGACGCCGTCAGGAGCCGGTGCGCACGGCCCTGGAGCCGGGCGGGCCGGCCCCCCTGCACATCCCCCAGCACGCGCTCGCCCGCGGGCTGCGCGACGCCGCGCACGCCCACCCGCTGGTCCAGCTGATCACCGACAGCAGGCTCGACACCCTCGAACAGGACCCGCGCGGCGTCACCGCGCACACCCGCGGCGCCGAGACCACCTGGTGGCGCGGCAGTTACCTGGTCGGCTGCGACGGCGCCCGCTCCACGGTGCGCAAGCTGCTGGGCATCCGCTTCCCCGGCCGCACCGCCGTCGAACGGCACGCGGTGGCCGCGCTGCGCACCGAACTCCCCTGGCCCGACGAGGCCCTGCTGCACCGGGCACCCCCCGAGGAGGTCACCGCCCGGCCGCTGCCGGACGGGGTGTGGCGGCTGGACTGGCTGCTCCCGCCGCGCGGCGACCTGGTCACCCCGGACGTGCTGGTGTCCCGGATCCGGGACACCCTCGCCGGCTGGTGCGGCGGCACCACCCCCGGGTACGACCTGCTCGACACGGGCGTGTACACCCTCCACCACCGGCTGGCCCGGCGCTGGCGGGCCGACCGCGTCTTCCTCGCCGGCGACGCCGCGCACCTGCTCGGCGCACTGGGCACCCAGGGCGTCGAGGAGGGGCTGCGGGACGCCGAGAACCTCGCCTGGAAGCTGGCCCTGGCCTGGCACCACGGCGCCTCCCCCGCCCTGCTCGACAGCTACCAGGCCGAGCGCCGCACCGCCGTCGCCGCCCGGCTGCGCGCCGCCGACCAGGCGATGCCGGCACTGCGCTCCTCGGGCGGCCTGCGGGTGCTGGTCCCGGGCTCCGGGCGGGCCAACGCCGCCCTGCTCGCGGACGCGCACCTGGGCCGCGGCCCGCTGGGCGCCGCGCCCGGGTACGCGCGCTCCCCGCTGGCCCCGCCGCCGGCCGAGGGGACCGTACCCACCGCCACGGAACCCGGCGCACCCGTCACCGACGTCCGGGTCACCGCCCCCGACGGCACCACCGTCCCGCTGCGCGACCGGCTGGGGGCGGGCCGCCTGCTGGTGGTCCTGGTGGCCCCGGGCACCGGCGTGTGGGACCGGCGGCACTGGCTCCAGGCCGGGCTGATGCCCCGGCTGGCGGCGGCCGTCAGCGCCCTGCCGGTCCGCGCCGAGCTGCTGGTGGCCGAGGAGTACCCGGGCGCGGCGGCCCACACCGTCCTGCTGGTCCGGCCGGACGGCCACCTGGTCGGGGCCTTCGGCGGGGTCCGGCCGGCCGAGCTCTACGCGGCGGCCGACGCCCTGCGCGGCGGCCCGCCCGGCACCGACGACCGGGCCCCGGCGGCCCCGGCGGCACACGCGGCGGAGTGAGGCTCCGGACCGCCGGGGACACCCGGCGGTCCGGACCCGCCTTGCCGGCGCGCACCCGGCGTTCCGGCCGTCCCGGCCCCCGGCGCGCCGCGAAAAGACCGATTGACCGGTACTCAAGATCCGTGGTGT
Source organism: Streptomyces sp. NPDC089919 (assembly GCF_040684615.1). Classification (NCBI taxonomy): domain Bacteria; kingdom Bacillati; phylum Actinomycetota; class Actinomycetes; order Kitasatosporales; family Streptomycetaceae; genus Streptomyces; species Streptomyces sp. NPDC089919. Next base: position 39,595 of record NZ_JBFBGK010000050.1, on the reverse strand, counting down.
ACTCCCGGACATGACCGGCCTCGACGTACGCCTCTGGCGGAGGGTCCACATGGACCTCCTCCGCTTCGCGGGCTGCGTCTGTCGGCCGTCCCGCTGATTCGCCCCTTCCCGCGCGCCCGTCGGCGCGCCCCCACGCGAACCTCCAGGACGGTCCCCCCGTGTCTTCCCGCGCCACGCTGCCCTCCCACGCCCCCGCCCCGTCCGACGGACACCCCGGCGACGGCCCGACGGCGGCCGAACTCCTCGACTTCGCCCTGCGCACCGCCGCCGACCCCGAGCTGATCGCCGCCCTGCCGCTGGACCCGGAGGGCCGTACCTGGGTACGGCTGGACGGCCCCGGCGGCAGCGAGGCCTGGCTGATCGGCTGGCCGCCGGGAAGCGGTACCGGCTGGCACGACCACGCCGAGTCCCGGGGCGCCTTCGCCACCGCCGCCGGCCGGCTGACCGAGCACTCGCTGGCCGTCCGGCTGCCGTCCGGCGGGTGGCGGAGCCTGGAGCTGGACGGGGACGTGGACCGGAGCCGGCAGCTGCCCGCCGGCCGCGGCCGGGCCTTCGGGGAACACCACGTCCACGAAGTGCTCAACGAGTCGGCGGCCGAGCACGCGGTCTCCGTCCACGCCTACCACCCGCCGCTGCCGCTGATCCGCCGCTACTCGCGGACCGGCCCCCTGCTGCGGCTGGAGCAGGTCGAGCGTCCGGCGGACTGGCAGTGAGCGCCGCCGACGGCCCGGGCATCGACGCCTTCCTGGAGCGGGTCCGCGAAGGGCTCGACCGGGTGGACGCCCGGCAGGCACAGGAGGCGGCCCGCGCGGGCGCGCTGCTGGTGGACATCCGCTACCAGGCGCTGCGGGAGCGGGACGGGCTGATCCCGGGGGCGCTGGTGGTGGAGCGCAACGAACTGGAGTGGCGGCTGGACCCGCTGGGCAGCCACAAGCTCCCGGAGGCCACCGGCCACGACCTGACCGTGATCGTCGTCTGCAACGAGGGCTACGCCTCCAGCCTCGCGGCCGAATCCCTCCAGCGCATCGGGCTGCCCGGCGCCACCGATCTCGTCGGCGGCTTCCAGGCCTGGCGGGCGGCCGGCCTGCCGGTCCTGGCCCCGGAGCCGCGCGGTACCTGAGACCCGGCCGCCCCCGCTCCGGACGAGCCGGGGCGGGGGCGGTGGTGGCGGGGCCGGGGCCGCTACTGCTTGGCCGCGGCGGCCTCCACCGGCCGGACCGACAGGGCCAGCCGGCCCGGTACGGCGGTGGCGACCAGCGCCAGCAGGCCGGCGGTGCCGATCACGGCCGCGTAGGCCAGGGGCAGCACGGTGGGCGCCGCCCGCCCGGTCATCCCGACGCTGAAGGCGGTCAGCACCGCCGCCGCCACGCCGGTGCCCAGCGCCCCGCCCATCAGCAGCACGGACAGTGCCTCGATGCGCAGCATCCGCAGCACCTGGCGGCGGGTGGCCCCGGACAGCCGCAGCATCGCGAACTCGCGGATCCGCTCGCCGGTGGTCATCGCCAGGGTGTTCACCACGGAGATGGCGGTGAAGGCGAGCACCAGCCCCATCGCGATCAGGTTGATCTCGGCGCCCGCCTCCTGCCGGGCCGCCCGGACGGAGTCCGCGGCGGCCGGGGTGAGCACCCGCACGCCCGGGAAGCCGGCCAGGGCCTCGGTCAGCCGGGCCCGGGTGGCACCGGGGCGGGCGGAGACGTAGACGGCGGGCGAGGACGGGTCGTCGACGTGGGCGGCGACCAGCGCGTGGTCGAGGGTGAGGTCCCCGAAGCCCAGGCCCCGGGCGTAGACGGCGGCCACCGTCACGGTCGCCGGGGTGCCGTCGCCCAGGTTCACCGTCAGCTCGCTGCCGGGCGCCAGGCCCAGCTGGTCGGCGGCGAGTTCACTGACCGCGGCGCGGCCGGGGCCGAAGCCGGCCAGCGAGCCCCGGGTGACCTGCGGGTCCCAGGTCCTGGTGAGACCGGCGGGGCTGACGCCCTGGGCGGCGTACTTGGTGAGGCCGACCCGGACCTGGGTGGTGACCACCTCGGTGACCGCGGTGACGCCCGGTACGGTACGCAGCTTCGCCGCGGCGGCGGCCGGCACGCCCGGGCCATCGCCGGCCAGCACCCAGCCGGCCGTGATGCCCTCCCGGGCCTGGGTGCGGGCCGCGTCGCCGAGGGTGGGCTGGGCGAAGAGCACCGTGCAGGTCATGCCGACGAGCAGGGCGATGGGGGCGACCGCGGAGGCCATCCGGGTGGCGTTGCCGCGCAGGTTGGCGGCGGCCAGGCGGCCGTTGGGGCCGGAGAGCCGCAGCGGACCGGAGAGCAGCAGGGCGGCGCCCCGGACCAGCAGCGGGCCGAGCAGCGAGATCGCCCCGGCCAGCACGATCACGGTCAGGAAGGTCACCGGGGTGGAGGCGGGCTCGGTGCGCAGCACGGAGAGGACGGCGACCAGCACGGCGCCGGCGGCGGCGAGCAGCAGTCCGACGGCGATCCGGCCCCAGGCGGGCCTGGTGCGCTCCAGGCTCGCCTCGGTGAGCGCCCGGGCGGGGCTGATGCGGGTGAGCGGGCGGGCGCTGAGCCGGGCCGCGGCCCAGGCACCGAGCAGGGTGACGGCCACGGCGGCGATCATCGGGAAGATCCCGGCGGTGCGGGCGAGGGTCGGCGGGACCACCCCGGCCTCGGCGAACCGGCCGAACAGCCAGGCGCCGAGCGGCAGTCCGGCGAGGGCGCCGAGGACGCCGCCGGCCAGGGCGACGATCAGGGCCTCGGTCACCAGCAGCTTGCGGATCTGCCGGGCGGTGGCGGCGATGGCGCGCAGCACGGCCAGTTCGCGCTGCCGCTGCCGGACGGCCAGGGCGAGGGTGCCGGAGGCGACGAGGACCGAGACCAGCAGGGCGGTGCCGGCCATCGAGCCGCCCATGGAGACCAGCTTGATGCGGGCGCCGGCGGCGTCGAGGAATTCCACCGGGCCGCGGTCCTCGCCGGTGCTGACCTGCGCGGTGGTGCCCCGGAGGGCCTTGGCGACGGCGGCGCTCAGGGCGGCGGGGGTGGTGCCGGGGGCGGGCGTCAGACCGAGGGCGGTGTAGGTGCCGGCGGGGCGGCCGGAGAGCCGGCGGGCCTCGGCGGAGCTGAAGAAGAGCGCGCTCTGGTGGGGCAGCCCGGCGCCCGGGGCGGCGGCGACACCGCTCACGGTGTACGTCCGGGGGGCCGTGCCGGCCTGGACGGTGAGCGGGGAGCCCGGGTGCAGCCCGGCCCGGCGGGCCAGCTCCCGGTCGACGACCACCTCACGGCCGGTGCGGGGGGCCCGGCCGGCGGTGAGGGCGAAGGGGGTCAGGGCCGCGGAGTCCCAGGCGTGGCCGTAGGCGGGCGGGCCGGCCGGGGCCTTCAGCCGGGGGGCGGCGGGGAAGGTGAGCTCGGGCACGGCCCGGCCGACCTCGGGCAGGGCGCGGACCAGGTCGGGGACCTCCGCCGCGAGCCAGGCCCGCTCGGCGACCGGCTTGGCCTTGTGCTTGACCTTGGTCTTGCCGTTGCCCTTGTGCTTGACCGTGGTCCGGTGGACGTTCTGGTCGGCGGAGACGACCACGGGGGCGGCGGCGTAGCGCTCGGTGCCGATGGTGCCGCGCAGTCCGGTCTCGAGCAGGGACCCGCAGGCGGTGATCAGTGCCGCCGCGCAGAGGAAGGCGGTGAACGCGCCCAGGAAACCGGCCTTGCGGTCCCTGACGCTCAGGAGGGCGTAACGCAGCATCATGTGCCCCACCCTCGCCCCGGGCACCCCTCCGGGTCAGTGGAGCACCCCGCCCGATCCGCCCGGGGGCTAGCCCCACCCCCGAGCACCGGTGGCCGTCAACTCCCCTGGTGGACGCGGCGGTACGGGCGCTCGCGCGGGCCGCCGGGCGAGCGGGGCGGGCCGGTGGGACGGGCCCGCGGCGGGCCCGGGACCCGGGCCTTCCGGCCCCGGCGGGTCACTCGTACCCGTACCCCAGGTCCTCGGTGTCCTCGCCCTCCTCCTCCAGTGCGCGGCGCACCACGCGCAGCGCCATGCCCTCCGGGTAGCCCTTGCGGGCCAGCATCCCGGCGAGCCGGCGGATCCGCTTGTCGCGCTCCAGCCCGCGGGTGGAGCGGAGCTTGCGGTCGACGAGCTCGCGGGCGGTCTCCTCCTCCTGCTCGGAGTCCAGCCCGGCCACCGCCTCGTCGATCAGCGTCGACTCGACGCCCTTGGTGCGCAGTTCGCGCACCAGCGCCCGGCGGGCGAGCCCCCGGCTGTGGTGCCGGGACTCCACCCAGGCGCCCGCGAAGGCGGCGTCGTCGATCAGGCCGACCTCCTCGAAGCGGGACAGGACCTCCTGCGCCACCTCCTCGGGAATGCCCCGCTTGTGCAGGGCGTCCCCGAGCTGCTTGCGGGTGCGCGGACTCCCGGTGAGCAGGCGCAGGCAGATGGCCCGCGCCTGCTCCTCGGGGGTCCCCCGCTCCGGGGAGCCCGTCGCTCCCCGGTCCGGATCGGACCTCTCGGCCCTCGCCCGGCGGCCCGGCGGCCCCTGCCCGGCCCGCCCGGCCCCCCGCGGGGCGGGCCCTTCGCCGTCCCCGGGTCCTGCGGCCCACACGGTCAGGCCTTGGCCGGGCTGGCCTTGACCGCCTTGGCCTTGCTCGCCGGGGCGGGCACGGTCTTGGCGTCGTCCGCGTCGGCGGCGGGGGCTTCGGCGGCGGGCTCGGCGTCGCTCTTGCGGACGCCCACGCCCAGCTTCTCCTTGATCTTCTTCTCGATCTCGTTGGCGAGGTCGGGGTTGTCCTTCAGGAAGTTGCGGGCGTTCTCCTTGCCCTGGCCGAGCTGGTCGCCCTCGTACGTGTACCAGGCACCGGCCTTGCGGACGAAGCCGTGCTCCACGCCCATGTCGATCAGGCCGCCCTCGCGGCTGATGCCCTGGCCGTACAGGATGTCGAACTCGGCCTGCTTGAAGGGGGGCGCGACCTTGTTCTTGACGACCTTGACGCGGGTGCGGTTGCCGACCGCGTCGGTGCCGTCCTTCAGGGTCTCGATGCGGCGGATGTCCAGGCGGACGGAGGCGTAGAACTTCAGCGCGCGGCCACCGGTCGTGGTCTCCGGCGAGCCGAACATCACGCCGATCTTCTCGCGGAGCTGGTTGATGAAGATCGCGGTGGTCTTGGACTGGTTGAGCGCGCTGGTGATCTTCCGGAGCGCCTGGCTCATCAGACGGGCCTGGAGGCCGACGTGGGAGTCGCCCATCTCGCCCTCGATCTCCGCACGCGGCACCAGGGCGGCCACGGAGTCGATGACGATCAGGTCGAGGGCGCCGGAGCGGACCAGCATGTCCACGATCTCCAGCGCCTGCTCGCCGGTGTCCGGCTGGGACAGGATCAGGTTGTCGGTGTCCACGCCGAGCGCCTTGGCGTACTCGGGGTCGAGGGCGTGCTCGGCGTCGACGAAGGCGACGGTGCCGCCGGCGCGCTGGGCGTTGGCCACGGCGTGCAGGGTCAGGGTCGTCTTGCCGGAGGACTCCGGGCCGTAGACCTCGACCACGCGGCCGCGCGGCAGCCCGCCGACGCCGAGGGCGACGTCCAGAGCGGTCGACCCGGTGGGGATGACCTCGATGGGGTCGTTCGGCCGGTCGCCGAGGCGCATGACCGCGCCCTTGCCGAATTGTCGTTCAATCTGCGCGAGCGCGGCGTCCAGCGCCTTCTCGCGGTCGGTGCCTGCCATGGGTTCCACCCGGGATGCTTGAGTCGATCGCTTCACGTGAAAGACGCTAACCCCTGCCACTGACAATGCGCCTCCACGCCCCTTCCGGCTGTGGATAACCGGGGAAAACCCCAGCAATCCCAAGGCCGGATCCCCCATGAGAATAGATGTTCGATTTCCATGTCAAGCCGCCACGCGGCGCGGGGAACCCGCGCTTCCGCCCCCACCTCCGGCTCTGAGCGGGCGTCGGCGAAGGAGCCCGGACGCGCGGACGCCCGCCGTCCCGGGGGGCCGGGAGGGCGGGCGTCGGAAGGAGGGGGCGGCGGGTCAGCCGCGGGCGGTCCGCTCGGCCTTCTTGGCCTGCATCTCCTTGATCCGGACCGACTCCTTGCGGACGTCGGCCTGGGTGGCGCGCTCCTGCTGGAGCCACTGCGGGTTCTCCTGCTTCAGGGCCTCGATCTGCTCCGTGGTCAGGGCCTCGGTGACCCCGCCGCGGGCCAGGCCCGAGATGGAGACGCCGAGCTTGGCGGCGACCACCGGGCGCGGGTGCGGACCGCTGCGGCGCAGCTCCACCAGCCACGCCGGCGGCTCGGCCTGGAGCTTGTTGAGCTCGTCGCGCGAGACGACACCCTCCTGGAACTCCGCGGGGGTGGCCTCGAGGTACACACCCAGCTTCTTGGCCGCCGTGGCGGGCTTCATGGTCTGGGGGCTCTGGTGCGACGTCATGCCTCAAGAATATCGAGCGCCCGCACCCCCGCGGACCATGTCGGGGGACGGGTACGTCACGCCCGGCCGCCCCCGGACCCGTCCCGGGGCCCCGCGGCGCCCGGACGCACGTGCGTCACCCCCGGCCGGGCCCGGGTAACCTGGCCGGGTGACAGGCTCGGATGCAACCCCCTCGTTCCGGCTCGCGTACGTCCCGGGCGTGACCCCCGCGAAATGGGTGCGGGTCTGGCAGGAGCGCCTTCCCGGTACCCCCCTCGAACTGGTCGCGGTCAGCGCCGCGGAGGCCCCCGGGGTGCTCCGCGACGGCGCGGCCGACGCCGGTCTGGTCCGGCTCCCGGTGGACCGTGCGTACTTCAGCGCCATCCCCCTGTACACCGAGACGACCGTGGTCGTGGTCCCCAAGGACCACCTCTTCGCGGCCGTGGAGGAAGTGACCGCCGAGGACCTCGCCGACGAGGTCGTCTTCCACCCGCTGGACGACACCATCGGCTGGGAGCAGCCGCCGGGCCGCCCCGCGATCGAGCGCCCGGCCACCACGGCCGACGCCATCGAGCTGGTCGCGGCCAACGTGGGCGTGCTGGTGGTCCCGCAGTCCCTGGCCCGCCTGCACCACCGCCGGGACCTGACCTACCGGCCGCTCACCGACGCGCCCCAGTCCGGCGTCGCCCTCTCGTGGCCCGAGGAGCGCACCACCGACCTCGTCGAGGACTTCATCGGGATCGTCCGCGGCCGTACGGTCAACAGCTCCCGGGGCCGTACCCAGACCCCCGCCGCGGACAAGGCCAAGGACAAGCAGAAGCCCAAGGGCCAGGCCCAGAACAAGTCCAAGGGCCAGGGCAAGGCCCAGGGCGGCAAGGCCCCCGCCCGGGCCGGCGGCCGCCCCGCGGCCAAGGGCGGCGCCGCCAAGCGCGGCGGCCAGGCCGGCGGCAAGCCCCGCCGCCGCTCCTGAACCGTCACCCCTCGGACGGGCCCCGGCTCACACCCGGGGGTCGTCCGCGACCTCGTACCTCTTCACGTACGCCCCCAGGAACGACTGCAGCGTCGCCACCGCCGGGATCGCGATGAGCGCGCCGACCGCACCGAGCAGCGCCGTCCCCGCGATCACCGAGCCGAAGGCCACCGCCGGGTGGATGTCCACCGTCCGCGAGGTCAGCTTGGGCTGCAGCACGTAGTTCTCGAACTGCTGGTAGATCACCACGAAGGCCAGCACGTACACCGTGTGCCAGGGGCTCACGGTGAAGGCGATCAGCATCGGCAGCGCGCCCGCCAGGTAGGTGCCGATGGTCGGGATGAACTGCGAGACCAGGCCGACCCAGATGGCGAGCGCGGGCGCGTAGGGGATGCCGAGCACGGCCAGCACCACATAGTGGGCGACCGCCGAGACCAGCGCCATCAGACCGCGGGAGTACAGGTACCCGCCGGTCTTGGCCACCGCGATCTCCCAGGCCCGCAGCACCTCGGACTGCCGGGCGGGCGGCAGCACCGAACACAGCGCGCGGCGCAGCCGGGGCCCGTCGGCCGCGAAGTAGAACGAGAACAACCCGATGGTCAGCAGCTTGAAGAGGCCGCCCAGCACCGTCGCCGAGACGTCCAGCACCCCGCTCGCGCTGTTCTGCACGTACTTCTGGAGCCAGTCCGAGTGCAGCAGGCTGTCCTGGATGGCCAGCCGGGACAGGTCGGTGTGGAAGGTGGTGTTGATCGACTCGATCACCGAGTCGAGCGAGCGCGGGAAGTCCTCGACCATGTCGACGATCTGCCCGGCCAGCATCGAGCCCAGCAGCACCATGAAGCCGACCGCGAAGAGCAGCACCCCCAGGAAGACCAGGAACGTCGCCACCCCCCGGCGCATCCCGCGGGCCGCCATCCGGCTCACCGCCGGCTCCACGGCCAGCGCCAGGAAGAACGCGATCAGGACGTTCAGCAGCAGCCCGATCAGCTGGTGGAAGGCCCAGCTGCCGAGCTGGAAGCAGGCGTAGAGGGCCAGCACGAGCACCACGGCACGGGGCAGCCAGCGCGGCATCCGGGGCGGCGCCGGCCGGGGGCCGGGGACCGCCGCGGGCGACGGCGGGTCGCCGGGGTCGGCGGCCGGCTCCGGGCCGGGGCGGGACGGGTGTTCTGGCTGGTCGGTCTCATGCGTGGCTGACACCCCGCAAGTCTCCCGCATATGTCTCGGTTGTCCCCCACCCGGACGAAGGTCAGCGCTTCTCGCCCGGCACGTCCACGGCCGCGCACACCGCCCGCCACACGTCCTTGGCCTCCCAGCCGGCGTCCAGCGCCTCGTGGACGGTACGGCCGCCCAGTTCCGTCATCACGTGATCGCGCGCGAAGGAGTCCGCGTACCCGGCGCCGAAGTGGTCGGCCATCCGCTCCCAGAAAATCGTCAACCGCATGACTCCAGTATCCCGCCCCCGGGGTGCACCACCGCCGTCGTCCCCGCCCGGCGCCGCCCGGCGCCCTACGGTCGGTGCATGCCTGGTGACGAAGCATCCCCCCTGGCCCGCGCGGAGCGGTTCGTCTGGCTCACCGCCCGGATCCTGGAACGCCGTCGGTTCGCCTACCACTTCCTCGGCGGCCCCGCCGATCCGGTGGACGCGGCCCTCGGCCCGTACCTCAACCCCGACGGCGGCTACGGCCACGCCCTCGACCCGGACCTGCGCGGCCCGGAGAGCCAGCCCCTGCACACCGTCCACGCGCTGCGGGTGCTCGACGCGCTCGGCCGGTGCGCGGGCCAGCGGATCGAGCGCCTGTGCCGCCACCTGACGCAGGTCTCCACCCCCGACGGCGCCCTGCCCGTCCTGCGCCCGGGGCCCCGGGACCACCCGGTGGCCCCCTACCACCCGGTCTCCGACGACCCGCCGAGCGAACTGCTCACCACCGGTCCGGTGGTCGGGACGCTGCACCGCAACCGGGTCTGGCACGCCTGGCTGTTCCGGGCCACCGACTTCTGCTGGGACCGGATCGAGACGCTGCGACACACCCACCCGTACGAGCTCCAGGCCGCGGTCGACTTCCTGGACGGCGCGCCGGACCGGTCCCGGGCGCTGGCGGCGGCGGACCGGTTGGGAAGGCTGGCCCGCGAGGGCCGGCTGGTGGTCCTCGATCCGGCGCGGCAGGACGAGTACCCGACGGCGGCCGGCTACGCCCCGGGCGAGCGGCTCTTCCCGCACGACTTCGTGCGCCGGCCGGAGTCCCTGGCCCGCGGCTGGTTCACGGACCAGGAGCTGGCCCGCTCGCTGGACTTCCTGGCGGCCGGGCAGCAGGAGGACGGCGGGTGGCCGGTGCGGCGCCGGGCCTGGGCGCCGGGCAGCAGCCTGGAGCGGCGGCCGATCGCGACGATCGAGGCGCTGCTGACGCTGCGCGCCCACGGCCGGCCGGTCGGCCCGCCCGCCGGGGCGGCACCGGGCACCGACGGGGCGCCGCGGGGCGTGCCGGGGCAGCCCGGCCGGCCGGAACAGGCCGGGGTCAGCCGCCCAGGGCCCGCACACCCGCGGTGACCAGCACCGCCGCCGCGACCACGAGCAGGAAGGGGGCCCGCAGCAGCAGCGCGACGCCGGCCGCGGCGAGCCCCGCCGCCCGGGCGTCGAACACCAGCGCGTGGCCGGTGCTGAAGGTCTGCTGGGCGGTGAGGGCCGCCAGCAGGGCGACCGGCAGCAGGGCGGCGAGCCGCCGCACCGCGGGCCGTTCCAGGGCGCCGGCCGGGACCAACAGCCCGGCCAGCTTCAGCAGGTAGCAGCCGGCCGCCGTGACGGCGATGGCGATCCAGACGTTCACCGGAGGTCTCCTGAGGTCGGGCCGGACGGGGCGCGGCCGGCCGCGCCCCGTCCCTTGAGGTACAGCACCGCGGGCGCGGCCAGCGCCGCGACCAGCACCGGGACGCCGGCCGGCAGGACGGGCAGCAGCCCGAGGCCGAGGACCAGCGCGAGGACGGCCGTCGCCCGCTCGGTGGCGGTCTTCAGCATGGGCGCGAGCAGGGCCAGGAAGACGGCCGGGCCGGCCGCGTCCAGACCCCAGGCGTTCGGGTCCCCGATGGCCTCCGCGCCCAGGGCGCCGAGCAGGGTGGTGAGGTTCCACAGCACGTAGAGCGACAGGCCCGTGACGGTGAAGCCGAGCCGGGCCGAGCGCCGGTCCCGCTGCGCCAGCGCCACGGCCGTGGTCTCGTCGATCACCCAATGCGCGGCGAACGGCCGCACCGCGCGCGGCAGCCGCAGCAACTGGGACAGCCGCAGCCCGTAGAAGGCGTTGCGGGTCCCGAGGAAGAAGGCCCCGGCCGCGGCGGTGAGCGGATTCCCACCCGCCGCCAGCGCCCCGACCAGCGCGAACTGCGAGGCGCCGGTGAAGACCAGCAGGCTCAGCGCACAGGCCTGGGCGACGCTCAGCCCGGCCCCCGCGGCGGTGACGCCGAAGGCGAACCCGGAGAGCCCCACGGCCACCCCGACGCCCAGCCCGTCACGCACCACCGCCCCGCGCCCCGGCCCCGCGCCGCCCCCGGCCCGGGGTACGGATGTCTCTGGAGGTACCGCTGTCTCTGCCACGCCAAGACCGTAGACCGCCCCCGACCAGCCGGTCTTGTACGTTCTTGCACCCCCCCGCCCACATCCCGGACACCCCCGGGCCCCCGCCCCGCACGGCGGCGAGAATGGACCCATGGCACCGGACGGGGAGTGGGCACGGCACTGGCAGTACGCGGAACTGCCCGGCCTCGACCTGCTGCGCGCCCACTACGTCCGGCACGCCTTCCCCCGGCACGCCCACGACGGGTACGTCATGGCGACCGTGACCGGCGGCATCGAGGAGGTCGGGCTGCCCGGCGGCACGGTCCGGGCGGGCGCCGGGGACGTGGTCCTGATCAACCCCGAGGTACCGCACACCGCCCGCGCCGGGGCTGCGGAGGGCTGGGCCTACCACACCCTGTACCCGGACCGGCGGCTGATCGCCGAGGTGGCCGCCGAGATCGGCACGCTGCGCGGCACCCCCGGCTTCACGGTCGACGTGGTGGCCGATCCGGCCGCCGCCCGGCTCATCAAGGAGGTCCACCGGGCCGCCGAGGAGGGCAACGCCCTCGCGGCCGACAGCGTCCTGCGGATCGCGGTCGCCGGGCTGCTGCGGCGGCACGGCGGGACGCTGCCGGTCCGTCCGGTGCGGGGCGCGGGCGCGGCCACCGCCGCCCGGGCCCGCGCGGTCCTGGAGGAGCACCTGGCCGACCCGCCGTCCCTGGAGCAGCTGGCGGCCTCGCTGGGCACCAGCCCCTTCGCCCTGCTGCGCGCCTTCCGCGAGACGTACGGCATGCCCCCGCACACCTGGCTGACCGACGCCCGGGTCCGCCGGGCCCGGGCGCTGCTCGCCGCGGGCACCCCGGTCGCGGAGGCGGCGGTGACCGTCGGCTTCACCGACCAGCCGCACCTCAACCGGCACTTCACCCGGATCGTGGGGGTCCCGCCCGGCGCCTACCGCCGGGAGCGCACCGCCCCCTGAGCCCGCCGTCACCGGACGCATCCGCGCAGGTCCGGGCCGTTGTCGGTGGCGGGGTGCACGATGGGGTGCATGGCCCGATCAGCGCTGGACTCCTTCTCCCCCGCGACCCGCTCGTGGTTCACGGGCGCCTTCCGCGCGCCCACCGCCGCGCAGGAGGGCGCCTGGCGGGCCATCGGCGAGGGGTCGGACGTCCTGGTGGTCGCCCCCACCGGTTCGGGCAAGACCCTGGCGGCCTTCCTCGCCGCCCTGGACCGGCTGGCCAGTACGCCCGCGCCCGCGGAGGCCCGCAAGCGCTGCCGGGTGCTCTACGTCTCCCCGCTCAAGGCCCTCGCGGTGGACGTGGAGCGCAATCTGCGCAGCCCGCTGACCGGCATCCGGCAGGAGTCGGTGCGCCAGGGCCTGCCGGAGCCGGAGATCCGGGTGGGCATCCGCTCCGGGGACACCCCGCCCGCCGAGCGCCGGGCGCTGGCCACCCGCCCGCCGGACATCCTCATCACCACCCCCGAGTCGCTGTTCCTGATGCTCACCTCCGCGACCCGGGAGGCGCTGTCCGGGGTCGAGACGGTCATCCTGGACGAGGTGCACGCCGTGGCGGGCACCAAGCGCGGCGCCCATCTGGCGCTGTCCCTGGAGCGGTTGGACGAGCTGCTGCCCCGGCCGGCCCGCCGGATCGGCCTGTCGGCGACGGTCCGTCCGGTGGAGGAGGTGGCCCGGTACCTGTCGCCGCGGCGCGCGGTGGAGATCGTCCAGCCGCCCTCGCAGAAGGAGTTCGACCTGTCGGTGGTCGTCCCGGTCGAGGACATGGGCGAGTTGGGCGGCTCACCGGCCACCGAGGGCTCCGAGGGCGGGGACAAGCCCTCGATCTGGCCCCATGTCGAGGAGCGGATCGCGGACCTGGTCCAGGCGCACCGCTCCACCATCGTCTTCGCCAACTCCCGCCGGCTGGCCGAGCGCCTGTGCAACCGGCTCAACGAGATCGCGTACGAGCGGGCGGTGGGCGAGCCGCTGCCGGAGGGGGCGCCGCCGGCCCAGGTCATGGCCCAGTCCGGGGCCGCGCAGGGCGCCCCGCCGCTGCTGGCCCGGGCCCATCACGGCTCGGTCTCCAAGGAGCAGCGGGCGCTGGTGGAGGAGGACCTCAAGGCCGGCCGGCTGCCGGCGGTGGTGGCCACCTCCAGCCTGGAGCTGGGCATCGACATGGGCGCGGTGGACCTGGTCGTGCAGGTGGAGTCGCCGCCCTCGGTGGCCTCCGGGCTCCAGCGCGTCGGCCGGGCCGGGCACCAGGTCGGCGCGGTCTCCCGGGGCGTGGTCTTCCCCAAGTACCGGGGCGACCTGGTGCAGTCCGCGGTGGTGACGGAGCGGATGCGGACCGGCTCGATCGAGTCCCTGCGGATCCCGGCCAACCCGCTGGACGTGCTGGCCCAGCAGCTGGTCGCGATCACCGCGCTGGACACCTGGCAGGTGGACGACCTGCTGGCGCTGGTGCGCCGGGCGGCGCCGTTCGCCGCGCTGCCGGACTCGGCGTTCACGGCCGTGCTGGACATGCTGGCCGGGCGCTACCCCTCGGACGCCTTCGCGGAGCTGCGGCCGCGGGTGGTGTGGGACCGGGTGGCGGGCACGGTCACCGGGCGGCCGGGGGCGCAGCGGCTGGCGGTCACCTCCGGCGGGACGATCCCCGACCGGGGCCTGTTCGGCGTCTTCCTGGCCGGTGCGGACCCCAAGAAGGGCGGCGGCCGGGTCGGAGAGCTCGACGAGGAGATGGTCTACGAGTCCCGGGTGGGGGACGTCTTCACCCTGGGCACCACCTCCTGGCGGATCGAGGACATCACCCGCGACCGGGTGCTGGTCTCCCCCGCGCCGGGGGTGCCCGGCCGGCTGCCGTTCTGGAAGGGCGACCAACTGGGCCGGCCGCTCGAGCTGGGCCGCGCGGTGGGCGCCTTCCTGCGCGAGGTGGGCGGGCTGGGCGCGGAGGACGCCCGGCTGCGGCTGCTGGCCGCGGGGCTGGACGCCTGGGCCGCGGAGAACGTCCTCGCCTATCTGGCGGAGCAGCGGGAGGCCTGCGGGCACGTCCCCGACGACCGCACGATCGTGGTCGAGCGCTTCCGCGACGAGCTGGGCGACTGGCGGGTGGTGGTGCACTCCCCGTTCGGCGCCCAGGTGCACGCCCCCTGGGCGCTGGCGCTCGGCGCCCGGCTGGCGGAGCGGTACGGCATGGACGCCCAGGTGATGCACGCCGACGACGGCATCGTGCTGCGGCTGCCGGACGCCGACCTGATGGGCCTGGACCTCCTGGACGGCGACCTCGGGGGCGCCGGGTCCGGGACCGGCTTCGAGTTCGACGGCGAGCAGGCCCCGCTGGGCGCGGCGGACGTGGCCTTCGACAAGGGCGAGGTCGACCGGATCGTCACCGACCAGGTCGGCGGCTCCGCGCTGTTCGCCGCCCGGTTCCGCGAGTGCGCCGCCCGGGCGCTGCTGCTGCCCCGGCGCAATCCCGGCAAGCGCACCCCGCTGTGGCAGCAGCGCCAGCGCGCGGCCCAGCTGCTCCAGGTGGCCTCGGAGTTCGGGTCGTTCCCGATCGTGCTGGAGGCGGTGCGCGAATGCCTCCAGGACGTCTTCGACGTCCCGGGCCTGACGGAGCTGATGGGGGACATCGAGTCCCGGCGGGTCCGCCTGGTGGAGGTGACCACCGCCGAGCCCTCGCCCTTCGCCCGCTCCCTGCTCTTCGGCTACGTGGCGCAGTTCCTCTACGAGGGCGACTCCCCGCTCGCCGAGCGGCGGGCCGCGGCCCTCTCGCTGGACTCCCGGCTGCTGGCCGAGCTGCTGGGCCAGGCGGAGCTGCGCGAACTCCTCGACGCGGAGGTGCTGGCCGAGCTGGAGCGGGAGCTCCAGTGGCGCACCGAGGACCGCCGCGTCAAGGACGCCGAGGGCGTCGCGGACCTGCTGCGGATGCTGGGCCCGCTGACGGAGGCGGAGCTGGCCGAGCGGGGCGCGGAGCCCGCCTGGGCGGCTGCCCTGGGGACGGCCCGGCGGGCCATCGCGGTCCGGATCGGCGGCCGGGACCACTGGGCGGCGATCGAGGACGCCGGCCGGCTGCGGGACGCCCTGGGCACGGCCCTGCCGGTGGGGGTGCCGGAGGCGTTCACCGAGCCGGTCAAGGAACCGCTCGGCGACCTGCTGGCCCGGTACGCCCGCACCCACGGCCCCTTCACCTCCGCCGCGGCGGCCGAGCGGTTCGGCCTGGGCGTGGCGGTCACGGACGGCGCCCTGCACCGGCTCGCCGCGGCGGGCCGGGTGGTCCAGGGCGAGTTCCACCCCGCGGGCATCGGGCAGGAGTGGTGCGACGCGGCGGTGCTGCGCCGGCTGCGCCGCCGCTCGCTGGCCGCGCTGCGCCAGGAGCTCGAGCCGGTGCCGCCGGCCTCGCTGGCCTCCTTCCTCCCGCAGTGGCAGCACGTGGGCGGCGGGCTGCGCGGGATCGACGGACTGGCCCGGGCGATCGAGCAGTTGCAGGGCGCACCGGTGCCGGCCTCGGCCCTGGAGCGGCTGGTGCTGCCCTCCCGGGTGGCGCAGTACGGCCCGGCCCTGCTCGACGAGCTGACCACGACCGGCGAGGTGGTCTGGGCGGGCGCCGGGGCCCTGCCCGGCAAGGACGGCTGGGTCTCGCTCTACCTGGCGGACGCGGCCCCGCTGCTGCTCCCGGCCCCGCACCCGCTGGAGCTCTCCCCGCTCCACCAGGCCGTCCTGGAGGCCCTGTCCGGCGGGTACGGCCTCTTCTACCGGCAGATCGCCGACGCGGTGCGCCGCACCCTGCCCGAGGTGTCGGACGTCCAGCTCTCCGAGGCGGTCTGGGACCTGGCCTGGTCGGGCCGGCTGACCAATGACACCCTCGCCCCGCTGCGGTCCCTGCTGGGCAGCGGCCGGACGGCCGGCGCCACCGCCCACCGGGCCCGGCGGACCGTGCCGCGCGGCCGGTACGGCAGCCTGACCGCGGCGGCCCGGCCGGCCGCCTCCCGCACCGGCCCGCCGACGGTCTCCGGGCGCTGGTCGCTGCTGCCGCCCGCCGAGCCGGACCCGACCCACCGGGCCCACGCGGTGGCCCGCACGCTGCTGGACCGGCACGGCGTGGTCACCCGCGGGGCGGTGGCCGCCGAGGGGATCGAGGGCGGCTTCTCCGCCGTCTACCGCGTCCTGTCGGCCTTCGAGGACAGCGGGCAGGCCCGCCGCGGCTACGTGGTGGAGGGGCTGGGCGCGGCCCAGTTCGCGATGGACGGTGCGGTGGACCGGCTGCGCGCCGCCGCCACCGCGAAGGACCGCGCCGAGTCGGCCCTGGAGGCCCGGGTGCTGGCCGCCGCGGACCCGGCCAACGCCTACGGCGCGGCCCTGCCCTGGCCGGAGCCGCCGGACGGCGCGGGGCACAAGCCGGGCCGCAAGGCCGGCTCGCTGGTGGTCCTGGTCGACGGCGAGCTCGCGCTCTATCTGGAGCGCGGCGGCAAGACCCTGCTGGCCTGGCCGGAGCCGGACTCGCCGGCCCTGCTCGCCGCCACCGCCGCCCTCGCGGCCGCGGCCCGCGCGGGCCAGGTCGGCGCGCTGACGGTCGAGCGGACCAACGGCACCGCGGCCCTCACCTCCCCGCTGGGCCGCTCCCTGGAGTCCGCCGGCTTCCACGCCACCCCCAAGGGGCTGCGGCTGCGGCCCTGAGGCCGCGCCCCGGGACGCCGGCCGGCCCCGGGGCGCGGGCGGTCAGAGCGCGGCCGGCGAGGCGATGGCGAAGTCCGCCGGGTCCACCCCGCCCTCCTTGGTGTCGTCGTTGGCGAAGACGAAGGACTCGATGGGCACCCCCCGCTCGTCGCTGAGCTGGGCCACCAGCTCCTGGAGCACCACGGCCTCCAGGACCGTGCGCACCGCGCCCGCGCAGGCCGGCAGCCGCACCACGTGCAGGTCCGGCAGCTCCGCCGGGCCCGTCTCGGCGGTGGTGACCAGCAGCGTGCAGTGGCCGGCCGCGGCGAGCGAGCCGGCGAGTTCCACCTCCCGCCCGGCCCCGAGGACCACGTGCAGGGTGTTGCCCGCCGACTCCATCTCGCCGTGCAGGTAGTTGCGGGTCACCGCGGCCGTCGCGGGCATCCGGACCACCTCGCGCAGCAGCAGCGCCCCTTCCTCGGCGGAGGCCCGGGAGGCTCCGGCGGCGACCACGTCCGCGGCCGTGCAGCCGGCCGCCCCGGTCCGCAGCCCGGCCACGGCCTCGGCGGCCCGGCGGTGGGTGAGGTCGGTCAGCGCGCCGATGCCGTGCCAGGGGCCCTGGTCCGCCGGCCGCCCGGTCAGGGCGCCGGCCATCAGGTCCAGGGCCACGATCGTGCCGGTGTAGCCGATGGTGGAGGCGTAGGAGTCGGGCTCGTTGCCGAGGTCCACGGCCAGGTCCGCGGCCGCCACGAGCGGCGAGGGCGAGACGTTGACCAGGGCCGCCTTCAAAGTCGCCGGCGGCGCCGCCCGGAAGGCGGCCAGGGTCTCCGTGCTGCGGCCGCCCTGGGAGACCCCGATCAGCACGTCCGCCTCGAAGCCGGTCAGGCCGCCCTCGATCTCGCTGGACAGCACGCGCTGGGTGACCACGCCCTGTTCCCGCAGCTGCTGGACGGGCACCGCGAGGGCGGCGTACGAGGCTCCGATCCCGGCGAGGAGCGGGCGGCGGGCGGCCACCAGCCGGGCGGCGCCGGCCGCGGCCAGCTGGCCGCGGACGTGTGCGGCCACGCGTTCGAGGGCGGCGCCTTGACCGGCCTGGCCCTGGAGGAAGGTGATGCGGGATCCGGACATGGGGGTTCCTTTCGGACGGGAGGAGCGGCTGCGGGAGGAGCGGCTGCGCGGGCTGCTGCGGGGAGGCCTGGAGCGGGAGGACCGGCGGGGGCGCTCAGGGCGCCGGGGTGCCCTCGTCCTCGGCCGGTTCGCGTTCCCGCCCCGGAGTGGGCAGGTCGAACTTGACGATGGCGAACCGGAAGATCACGTAGTAGAGCGCCGCGAAGGCCAGTCCGATGGGTATGAGCAGCAGCGGCTTGGTGGCGATGCCGAAGTTGACGACGTAGTCGATCGCGCCGGAGGAGAAGCCGAAGCCGTCGCGGATGCCCAGGGCGTAGCACAGGGCCATGGAGAGGCCGAAGAGCAGGGCGTGGACCACGTACAGCAGGGGCGCGACGAACATGAACGCGAACTCGATGGGCTCGGTCACCCCGGTCACGAAGGACGTGAGCGCGATCGAGATCATCATGCCCTTGACCATGGTGCGGTTCTCGGGCCGGGCGGTGTGCGCCATGGCCATCGCGGCCGCCGGCAGGGCGAACATGTAGATCGGGAAGCCGCCGGTCATGAACTGCCCGGCCGCCGGGTCGCCGGCGAGGAAGCGGGCGATGTCGCCGTGGACCTCGGCGCCGGTGGCGGGGTTGACGTAGCTGCCGGCCTCGAACCACGGGAAGAACGAGAAGAAGTGGTGCATCCCGATCGGGATCAGTGCGCGCACCACCACTCCGAAGACGCCCGCGCCCCAGGCCCCGGTGCCGACCAGCCACTCGCCGAAGTGGAAGAACCAGGACCCCACGGTCGGCCAGACCACTCCGAAGACCACGCCCATCCCCACGCCCGCGAAGGCGCTCAGGATCGGCACCAGCCGGCGTCCGCTGAAGAAACCCAGCCAGTCCGGCAGCCTGGTCCGGCTGAACCGCTGGTAGAGCAGGGCCGTGACCAGGCCCATCACGATGCCGCCGAGCACCTTGGCGTCCAGCGGCTTGCCGTCGACGCCGTTGGGGAAGGCGGGGCTGGCCAGCACGGACGAGAAAACCAGGTAGCCGACCACCGCGGACAGCGCGGTCGAGCCGTCGGCCTTCTTCGCGAAGCCGATGGCCACGCCCACCGCGAAGAGCAGCGGCAGGTGGGTGATGACCGCGCTGCCGCCGGCGTCGAGGACCATCGCCAGCTTGCGGACGAGCTCCGGGAAGGACTCGCGGCCCAGCAGGTCGTCGGCACCGAGCCGCTTGAGCAGCGCGGCGGCGGGGAGCACGGCCACCGGCAGCATCAGGCTGCGCCCGATGCGCTGCAGGACGGGCATCACGCGGGAGTCCCGCTTGGCGCGGGGTGCCGCGGCCTGGGGGGCGGCCGTACTCATCGTTTCTCCTCGGTGGGGCGGGGGTGTGGGAGGTCCACGGCCCCGAACCTATGGAGTGGTCTTGCAGTGGTCAATAGAGGTATGTAGTGGTCTTATAAAATCGGGGCGGAAGTCCCCTGGCCCTCCGACCCTTGGGCCCGTTTCCCCCAGGCCCCAGGAGCCGTCAGCCGCCCAACTGGTAGCAAGTGGTATGGTCCTGGTCTGAACCACGCTGGAAGGGCAGGGCATGACCGACACCACCCCCGCGACGGCCGGCCCGGAGCCGCTCTGGGTGCAGGCCGCCGACCGGATCCGCGAGGAGATCGCCCGCCGGGGCCTGGTGGCCGGGGCCAAGCTGCCCCCCGAGCGCGAGCTGTGCACCCGGCTCGCGGTCTCCCGGGTGACCCTCCGCCGCGCCCTGGCCCACCTGGTGGAGCGCGGCCTGGTCACCGCCTCGCACGGGCGCGGCTGGTTCGTCGCCGCCCCCGCGCCGACCGCGCCGGCCCGGGAGTGGCCCAAGGACCTCGAGTCCTTCACGGCCACCGCCCGCCGCAAGCACATGCGCGCCGGCTCCCTGGTGCTGCGCAACACGGTCGAGAGCGCGTCCCTGGACGACGCCGAGCGGCTGGGCGTGGTCCCCGGCACCCCGCTGATCCGGCTGGAGCGGGTGCGCACCCTCAACGACGTACGGATCGCCCTGGACCGCACCCTGCTGGTGGCCGAGCTGGCCCCGGACCTGACCGGGGTGGACTTCACCACGGCCTCCCTCTACGAGCAGCTGGCCCGCTGGGGCATCGTGCCGCGCCGCGCCGAGGCCACCATCGAAGCCCGCTCCGCCGGCCCGGCGCTCGCCGGCCACCTGGGCATCGCCGCGGGCTCGCCGGTCCTCGTGCTGGACCAGACCGTCTTCGCCGACGACCGCGCCGTCCTCCTGTCCACCGTCGAGTACAGCGGCGACCGCTACCGGCTGCGCACCACCCTGCAGACCGACTGACGCCGCCCGCCGCCCGGCGGACAATGGGGTCATGCCCGAAGGAGACAGCGTCTGGCAGGCCGCCCACCGCCTCGATGCGGCGCTGGCCGGCCGGACCCTGACCGTGAGCGACTTCCGGGTGCCGAAGCTGGCCACCGTCGACCTCACCGGCCGGACCGTCCTCGGGGTGCAGCCGCGCGGCAAGCACCTGCTGACCCGCTTCGACGGCACCCCCGCCCTCACCCTCCACAGCCATCTGCGGATGGACGGCGCCTGGCACCTCTTCGCCCCCGGCGAGCGCTGGCACGGCGGCCCCGCCCACCAGATCCGCGCGGTCCTGGGCACCGCCGACCGCACCGCCGTCGGCTACCGGCTGCCCGTCCTCGAGCTGCTGCGCACCGCGGACGAGGAACGGGTGGTCGGCCACCTCGGGCCCGACCTGCTGGGCCCCGACTGGGACCCGGCCACGGCCGCGGCCCGTCTGCTGCGCCAACCGGACCGCCCGGTCGGCGAGGCCCTGCTCGACCAGCGCAACCTCGCCGGGATCGGCAACATCTACAAGTCCGAGCTCTGCTTCCTGGCCAAGGTCACCCCCTGGCTCCCGGTCGGCGAGCTGCCCGACCCGGACCAGCTGGTGGACCTGGCGCACCGCCTGCTGGACGCCAACCGCGACCGCGGCCGCCGCAGCACCACCGGCAGCCACCGCGCCGGCCAGACCCTGTACGTCTACGGCCGGGCCCGTCGCAGCTGCTTCCGCTGCGGCACCCCGGTCCGCACCGCCCTCCAGGACGACCGCCCGACCTACTGGTGCCCCCGCTGCCAGTCCGGCCCCTCCGGCCGGACCGCCGCGGGCCGGCGCCCGGATCCGCCCCCGCCCACTGGTTGACGATCCGTCAGATACGGTCGTACCGTCCCGCCATGCCCCTTCCGTCGTACGACCTCACCGGCCGCACCGCGCTGATCACGGGCGCCGCCAGCGGCATCGGCCGCGCCAGCGCCCGCCTGCTCGCCCGCGCCGGGGCCGCCGTGTACTGCGCGGACCTCGACGAGAAGGGCCTGGCGGAGACCGCCGGCCTGATCGGGCAGGAGGGCGGCACGGCCGTCCCGCACCCGCTGGACGTCACCGACCGCGCCCAGGTCACGGCCGCCGTCGCGCGGGCCTGCCAGGAGACCGGCCGGCTGGACGTCACCGCCGCGATCGCCGGGATCATGCACACCAGCAGCGTGGTCGACACCCTCGACGCGGACCTCGAGCGGGTCCTGGCGGTCAATTTCAAAGGCGTCCTGTACACCTGCCAGGAGTCGGTGCGCGCGATGCTCGCCGCCGGCACCCCCGGCTCCCTGGTGACCATGGCCTCCGGGGCCGTGGACACCGCCGCACCGGGCCTGCTCTGCTACAGCGCCGCCAAGGCCGCGACGGTCCAGATGACCAAGACCCTGGCCGCCGAGAACGGCCCGCACGGCATCCGCGCCAACGTCGTCGCCCCGGGCTGGATCCGCACCCCCATGACCTCCCGCCACGACACGGCCGTCCAGGAGCAGACCGAGGCCGCGATGGTGCGGATGTCCCCGCTGCGCCGGGTCGGCGAGCCCGAGGACATCGCGGGCACCGTGCTCTTCCTGGCCTCGGACGCCTCGTCCTTCATGACCGGGCAGATCCTCCGCCCGAACGGCGGCGTCGCCATGCCCTGGTGATCGCCCGCCCGGCCGCCCGGCCCAGCCGCGACAGCCCCGCCCAGAGCCCGGACAGCAGCCCCTCACCGCGCGCCCGGGCCGCCGAGACCCCCGGGGCCCGGCCCAGCGGGACGGCGTGCACCGGCAGCAGCGAGAGCCCCCAGCCGCCGACCGCGACGGCCCCTTCCAGGACCCCCGTACGGCCCGGCGGGGCCGATGCCAGCCGCAGGACCGCCCACCACCACAGCGCGCCGCCCAGCAGGCCGGCCGCGCCCAGCGCGGGGACCCGTATGCGCCCCCGGAAGCCGTGCCCTGCCACCCGCCCAGTCTCGCGTACCGGCTCCGGGACCGCACCCAGAACGCCGGCCCCGGCCGGGAACACGACGAAGCCCCGGCAGGGCGCACACGGCGCACTCCGGGGCCTCGCCCACACTCACATCACGCGGCTACGACATCCACCGCTTCGGCCGGCGCCTTGATGGTCACCCGCTCGGGTCCCGCGACCGAGGCCACGGAGACCGAATTGAGCATCGGGCGGACCGGTGCCGGTACCGGATCGCTCGCGGCAGCCGACGCAGCCAGCTCGGCGAGCGAGAGTTCGTCGCTGACTTCGCGCATCAGCTCGGACATCCGTACGTCCAGCGCGTCGCAGATCGCGGAGAGCAGCTCGGAGGATGCCTCCTTCTGCCCCCGCTCCACCTCGGAGAGATAGCCGAGTGAGACTCGGGCGGACGAGGAGACTTCGCGCAGAGTACGGCCCTGGCGCTGGCGCTGCCGACGCAGCACGTCACCCAGCAGGCGACGGAGCAGAATCATCGGTGGCTCCCTCCTCTGACCGTGTAGCCGCATCCTTCACGCCCCACCGTACCGCCTCGCGCCGCGGCCGTGCGGGGAGCGATGTCGTGTTCACTCAGGGCTGCAAACATCAAGTCCCCCCGTTCTGTTCCGAATCCTGTGTCCGCGCATTGTTCCGGAGTTCGCTCGAAAGCAGTTCGAGCACCCTCCGTACACTCTCCCTACGGATTTCCGTACGGGAGCCGTTCAACCGCAGCGCGGCGGTTTTCCCGCCTGCCGGACCGGCGACGGCGACGTAGACCGTGCCTACCGGCTGCCCGTCCTGCGGATCCGGACCGGCCACTCCGGTCGTCGCGATCCCCCACGCCGCCCCCAGCACCCGCCGCACGCCGGCCGCCATCTCGGCCGCGACCTGCGCGTCCACCGCGCCCCGGGAGGCCAGCAGCTCCGCGTCCACCCCCAGCACCTCGGCCTTGAGTTCCGTGGCGTACGCCGTGACGGAACCCCGGAAGGCCCGGGAGGCCCCGGGCACGGCGGTCAGCTCGGCCGCGACCAGTCCTCCGGTCAGCGACTCGGCGACCGCGACCGTCTGGTCACGCTCGGCAAGCAGCGAGAGTACCGCCGCGGCGGTCCCGCCCGCACCGGTTTCCCCTTCTCTCCCCACCAGCTCGCTCATGTCAGCCTCGAGTGCTCAGCCCTCCGCGCCGCTGCCGGCGCGCTCCTCGGCCAGACCCCGTCGCCGCAGGACGACCGCCTGGCGCACGTAGTCGAGCCCGGTCACCACCGTCAGCACCACGGCCAGCGCCATCACCCAGAAGCGGAGGCTGGCCAGCGGGCCGGTCAGCGCCAGGACGTACATCCCGACCGCCGTGCCCTGTGCGAGGGTCTTCATCTTGCCGCCGCGGCTGGCCGGGATGACCCCGTACCGGATCACCCAGAACCGCAGCAGCGTGATCCCCAGCTCCCGCCCGAGGATCACCCCGGTCACCCACCAGGGCAGGTCACCGAGGTAGGACAGGCAGATCAGCGCCGACCCCATGATCGCCTTGTCGGCGATCGGGTCGGCGATCTTCCCGAAGTCCGTGATCAGGTCGTACGTACGGGCCAGGTGGCCGTCGAACAGGTCCGTGATCATGGCGACGGCGAAGGCGGCCCAGGCCAGCGAGCGCCAGGCCGGGTCGTACCCGCCGTCCGCCAGCAGCAGGAGCACGAATCCCGGCACGAGCACGATCCGGACCATCGTCAGGATGTTGGCGATGTTCCACAGGCTGGCCTGGTTGACGGCCGCGGCCCCGAGCTTTCCGCCGGGCGCGGGCCGACGGCCGGTGCCACCCGCCGCTGATGCCGGGACTCCGGTCATCCGGCCGCCTCCTCGAGGTGCAGGGGCTCGGCCACCAGGTCCACGCCCAGGCTGCCGACCACCTTCGCCGTGACGATCCGGCCGCGTACCAGGCCCTCGCCGCTCGTGAAGATCACCTGACCGTCCGTCTCGGGGGCCTGGTGCGCGGCGCGCCCGGTGGCCCCGTCCTCGTCGCCGGTCTCCTCGCCGACCGCCTCGACCAGGACCTCCAGGGTCTCGCCGATGCGCTCCTCGGCGCGCTGCGAGGTCAGCTCCTCGGCGAGCCGCTGCATGTGCGCCAGCCGCTCGGCGATCACGTCCTCGTCGAGCTTGTTCTCGTACGTGACCGCCTCGGTGCCCTCCTCGTCGGAGTAGCCGAAGATCCCGATCGCGTCGAGCCGCGCGTGCGTGAGGAAGCGCTCCAGCTCGGCGAAGTCCGCCTCGGTCTCACCGGGGAAGCCCACGATGAAGTTCGAGCGGACACCG
Source organism: Streptomyces sp. NPDC089919 (assembly GCF_040684615.1). Lineage (NCBI taxonomy): Bacteria > Bacillati > Actinomycetota > Actinomycetes > Kitasatosporales > Streptomycetaceae > Streptomyces > Streptomyces sp. NPDC089919. The sequence goes on along the minus strand of NZ_JBFBGK010000050.1, from coordinate 15,337 downwards.
GCCTGCGGGGCCTTGGAGCGGATGGTGTCCAGCAGCTCCAGGAAGCGGTCGGTGTCGCCGAAGCGGCGCATCGCGCGCAGCACGTCCGGCGCCGAGTGCTGGAAGGACAGGTCGAAGTACGGCACGACCTTGGGGGTCGAGGTCAGGACGTCGATCAGGCCCGGCCGCATCTCGGCGGGCTGCAGGTAGCTCACCCGGACCCGCTCGATGCCCTCGACGGCCGCCAGCTCCGGCAGCAGTGTCTCCAGCAGGCGGATGTCGCCGAGGTCCTTGCCGTACGAGGTGTTGTTCTCGGAGACCAGCATGACCTCCTTGACGCCCTGCTCGGCCAGCCAGCGGGTCTCGCCCAGCACGTCCGAGGGACGGCGCGAGATGAAGGAGCCGCGGAAGGACGGGATGGCGCAGAAGGAGCAGCGGCGGTCGCAGCCCGAGGCCAGCTTCACCGAGGCCACCGGGCTGGTGTCCAGACGGCGGCGCAGCGGCGCGCGGGGCCCGGAGGCCGGGGCGATGCCCTCGGGGAGGTCGGAGGGGGCCTGGGCGGGCTCCTCGGCGCTCTCCTGGGCGTGGCCGGGCAGCGCGACGCCGCCGGCGGTCTGCCGGTCGGCGGGGCTGATCGGCAGCAGCTTGCGGCGGTCGCGCGGGGTGTGGGCCTCCACGCTGCCGCCGTTGAGGATGGTCTGGAGCCGGTTGGAGATGTCGGCGTAGTCGTCGAAGCCGAGGACTCCGTCGGCTTCGGGCAGGGCCTCGGCGAGTTCCTTGCCGTAGCGCTCGGCCATGCAGCCGACCGCGACGACGGCCTGGGTCTTGCCGTGATCCTTGAGATCGTTGGCTTCCAGGAGGGCGTCTACGGAGTCCTTCTTCGCGGCTTCGACGAAGCCGCAGGTGTTGACGACGGCGACGTCCGCATCGGCGGCGTCCTCGACGAGCTCCCAGCCATCCGCCGCCAAGCGGCCTGCGAGCTCCTCCGAGTCCACCTCGTTACGGGCGCAGCCAAGAGTGACAAGGGCGACGGTACGGCGTTCGGGCATGGACTCAAGACTACTTCGTCCCGGCGCCGGCCCCGGACCTACGCCCCCGACCTGCAAGAATCCCCGGGGCGCGGCGCCGCGCCCCGGGGATCGGGAGGTTTCCGGGCCCGCCGGCCGGCCCCTGGGGGCCCGCCGGGCGGTGGTCAGCCGGCCTGGGCGTCGGCCGGCCGGGGGTCGTCCTTGCTGTAGGTCAGCCGCTCGACCTGCCCTGGCTGGAATTCGTCCTTGATCTCCTTGCCGTTCACGAACAGCTTCACGACCCCGGCGTCGCCGAGGACGAGGTCGACGGACTCCTTGTCGGTGAAGGTCTTGGAGTCGCCGTCGGCGAGCATGCCGTCGAAGAGCAGCCGGCCGTTGTGGTCCTTCGCCGAGATCCAGCTCTCCCCGCCCATCGCCGACATCACGACGGTGACCATGTCCTTCGGGGCGGCCGCGAGGGCACTGTCCGAGGGCTCCGGGGCGGTCGAGGCGGGCGGGCTGGGCTTGAGGGTCTTGACGCTGCCGGTGTTCTTCGGCGCCGGCTGGGGCGTGGCCGCGCCCTCCGCCACCGGCCGCTTCTTCGCGCCGTCGTCACCGCTGAAGGCGGTGAAGCCGACGAACCCGATCACGGCGACGATGGCGGCGACCATGGCCGCGGTCCAGTTCGGCCGCTGCCGCTCTGGCCTGATCCTTTCGGCCTCGAACATGGGTGCGGCCGGAGTGGGTGCCGGCCGGCCGCCGTGGGCGTCGTCGTACTGCTCGATCAGCTCGGCCGGATCGAGCCCGACGGCGCGGGCGAGGGTGCGGATGTGGCCGCGGGCGTAGACGTCCCCGCCGCAGCGCGTGAAGTCGTCCTGCTCGATCGCATGCACGATCGGGATGCGGACACGGGTGGTGGTGGAGACCTCGTCGACGGTGAGCCCGGCACGGATCCGGGCCTGCTGCAGGGCCCGGCCGATCGAAGGGCCGTCGCCGGTGGAAGGCCGGTCTTCTTCGGGGGAGTTGGCGTTGCCGATGGACACGAGGGCGCCTTTCGAGCGTGTAACCACCTGCTGGACGTCCAGTCTAGGGGGGTTCAGAAAGGGTGGAGCAAGCGGGAGGGTGGACTTTGTACGCCATCGGGATGGCGTACCGAGCCCGTCGGCCGGGGGCGCCCCCGGCCGTGGCCGGGGAACCGCAGCGGACGGCTCCGCCCCCTTTCCTCAACTTGACGCACGACCAAGGGAAACGGTTGTGCTCGGATCCCTTACGGGTGGTCCTCGCCCCGGATGACCGCCAGGACGCCGTCCAGCTCGTCCGGTTTGACCAGCACGTCCCGCGCCTTGGAGCCCTCGCTCGGCCCCACCACTCCCCGCGACTCCATGAGGTCCATCAGCCGGCCCGCCTTGGCGAACCCGACCCGCAGCTTGCGCTGGAGCATCGAGGTCGAGCCGAACTGCGTGGACACCACCAGCTCGGCCGCCTGGCACAGCAGGTCCAGGTCGTCGCCGATCTCCTCGTCGATCTCCTTCTTCTGCTTCTGCCCGACCGTGACGTCGTCCCGGAAGACCGGCGCCATCTGGTCCTTGCAGTGCTGCACGATCGCGGCGATCTCGGCCTCGGTGACGAAGGCCCCCTGGAGCCGGACCGGCTTGTTCGCCCCCATCGGCAGGAAGAGCCCGTCGCCCTTGCCGATCAGCTTCTCGGCGCCCGGCTGGTCCAGGATGACCCGGCTGTCGGCGAGCGAGGAGGTCGCGAAGGCCAGCCGGGACGGCACGTTCGCCTTGATCAGACCGGTGACCACGTCCACCGACGGCCGCTGGGTGGCCAGCACCAGGTGGATGCCGGCGGCCCGGGCCAGCTGGGTGATCCGCACGATCGCGTCCTCGACGTCCCGCGGCGCGACCATCATCAGGTCCGCCAGCTCGTCGACGATCACCAGCAGGTACGGGTAGGGGCTGAGCTCCCGCTCGCTGCCCGGCGGCAGCTTGACCTTGCCGTTGCGGATGGCCTCGTTGAAGTCGTCGATGTGCCGGAAGCCGAAGGCCGCCAGGTCGTCGTAGCGCAGGTCCATCTCGCGCACCACCCACTGCAGCGCCTCGGCGGCCCGCTTGGGGTTGGTGATGATCGGGGTGATCAGGTGCGGGATGCCCTCGTAGGCGGTCAGCTCCACCCGCTTGGGGTCGACCAGCACCATCCGCACGTCCTCGGGCGTGGCGCGCACCATCACCGAGGTGATCAGGCAGTTGATGCAGGAGGACTTGCCGGAGCCGGTCGCGCCGGCCACCAGCACGTGCGGCATCTTCGCCAGGTTGGCCATCACGTAGCCGCCCTCGACGTCCTTGCCGAGCGCCACCAGCATCGGGTGGTCGTCCTCCGCCGCGTCCGCCAGCCGCAGCACGTCGCCGAGGTTGACCATCTCGCGGTCGGTGTTCGGGATCTCGATGCCGACCGCCGACTTGCCCGGGATCGGACTGATGATCCGCACGTCCGGGCTGGCCACCGCGTACGCGATGTTCTTGGTCAGGGCGGTGATCCGCTCGACCTTCACCGCCGGGCCGAGCTCCACCTCGTACCGGGTGACCGTCGGGCCCCGGGTGAAGCCGGTGACCGCCGCGTCGACCTTGAACTCGGAGAAGACGTTCGACAGCGAGGCCACCACCGCGTCGTTCGCCGCGCTGCGGGTCTTGCCCGGCCCGCCCTTCTCCAGGAGGTTCAGCGAGGGCAGCGAGTACGTGATGTCCCCGCGCAGCTGCAACTGCTCCGCCCGCGGCGGCAGCGGCTCCGCGACCTCGGGCGCGGACTTGGTCAGGTCCGGTACGACCGCGGGCGCGGCCTCCCTGGCCGTCGGCCGGGGCGCACCCGGCTTCGGGGCCTGCACCGGGACCGGGGTGGGCACCGGCGCGGTGCTCTCGCCGCCCGGCCGGTCGGTGGCGACCCCGTGGGTGAGGTCGGCGACCAGCGGGTTGGGCGGCAGCCCGCCCAGCACCGCGCCGTCCAGCGCGGCGGCGGCCGCGGCCGCCACGTCCACCGCGTCCATCGGACGGTCCAGCGCGCCCGGCCCGGCCGGCCGCCGCGGCCGGCGGCGCTTGGCCAGCGCCGCCTCCTCCGCGCCGAGCGGGCCCTCGCCGTCCTCGCCGACGTCCTCGCCCCGGCCCGTCCGGGCCCGCCACCGCGCCTCGTCGTGCCGGTCGGCGCCCGCCTCGTACGGGTCCTCCTCGCCCGGCGCCACAACCCCGAGCCGGACCCCCAGCTGCCGCAGCCGCTGCGGGATCGCGTTGACCGGCGTGGCCGTGACCACCAGGAGCCCGAAGACGGTCAGCAGCACCAGCATCGGCACCGCCAGCGGCGCGCCCATCGTGAAGATCAGGGGCTGCGCGGCACCCCAGCCGATCAGCCCGCCAGCGTCCTGGATGGCCTCGCTGCCCGCGTCCCGCCCGGGCGCCCCGCACGCGATGTGGACCTGCCCCAGCACGCCGATGACCAGCGCCGTGATCCCGATCCCGATCCGGCCGTTCGCGTCGACCTCCTCCGGGTGCCGGATCAGCCGTACGGCCATCACGCCGAGCAGCAGCGGCACCAGCAGGTCGAGCCGGCCGAAGGCACCGGTCACGAGCATGGTCACCAGATCGCCCACCGGACCGCGCAGGTTCGACCAGGTCCCGGCGGCCACGATCAGCGCCAGGCCGAGCAGCAGCAGCGCCAGGCCGTCCTTGCGGTGCGCCGGGTCGAGGTTCTTCGCGCCCCGGCCCATGCCGCGGAAGACCGCGCCCACCGTGTGCGCCACACCGAGCCAGACCGCGCGGACCAGCTTGACCACGCCCCCGGTGGGCGACGGCGCGGGCCTGGCCGCCGCCTTCTTGGCCGGCGCCCGCTTCGCGGGGGCGGCCTTCTTGGCGGGCGGCTTGCGCGCGGGCGCGGCTTTCTTCGCCGCCGCCGTCGTACGACCGGTGCGGGCCTTCGCGGTGCCCGCCGTGCTCTGGGAACCCTTGCCGGACGTACTTGAGGCCATGGGGGCGAGGTTACCGGTGTCGGCGGCGGGGGACACGTGTGCCCACCCCTTCACCCGTTCGTGTCGGGCGCCCCGTCAGTGAAGTGACGCCCCGTCGGGAACCTCCGGCGGGGCGTCAGGACCCTCAGGTCTGGGCCGGCAGGGCGGGCGCGGCCCCGCCCGTACCGGGCTCGAGGGCGTCCAGCGCCCGCCGCAGCCCGGTCAGTTTGCGCTCCAGGTGCGCGGCGGTCGCCACCGCCGCCGCGTCCGCCGACTCGTCGTCGAGCTGCTTGGACAGCGCCTCCGCCTGCTCCTCCACGGCCGCCAGCCGGGCCGACAGCTCGGCGAGCAGCCCCGCCGACTCCTTGGGACCGGCGCCGGTCTGACCGCCGCCCTCCAGCTGGAGCCTCAGCAGGGCCGCCTGCTCGCGCAGTTGGCAGTTCTTCATGTACAGCTCGACGAAGACCGACACCTTGGCGCGCAGCACCCAGGGGTCGAACGGCTTCGAGATGTAGTCCACCGCACCCGCCGCGTACCCGCGGAAGGTGTGGTGCGGGCCGTGGTTGATGGCCGTCAGGAAGATGATCGGGATGTCCCGGGTCCGCTCCCGCCGCTTGATGTGCGCGGCGGTCTCGAAACCGTCCATGCCCGGCATCTGGACGTCCAGCAGGATGACCGCGAAGTCGTCCGTCAGCAGCGCCTTGAGCGCTTCCTCCCCCGACGACGCCCGGACCAGTGTCTGATCGAGCGCGGAGAGGATGGCCTCCAGCGCCAGCAGATTCTCCGGCCGGTCATCGACCAGGAGGATCTTGGCCTTCTGCACCATGCCCTGTCCTCCTCGCCCCCATAAGGGGCCTCCCCGGCTCCCAGAACCCGCCCGTCCTTGTGCCGGTCATCGTAGCCCCACTCCTGAGATCGCCACACCCAGTCACCGAGATGTCACAGTCTCCGTAGCAGAAACGCGGTCGTGGACCAGAAGGTTCCCCGAACCACGCCCTCTCATGACGTTCCGCATCACTTCCCGCGCATCCACTGCTCCATCACCGTCAAGAGGTAGTCGGGATCGACCGGCTTGGTGACGTAGTCGGACGCACCCGAGTCGATCGCCTTCTCCCGGTCGCCCTGCATCGCCTTGGCCGTCAGCGCGATGATCGGCAGCCCCGCGAACTGCGGCATCCGCCGGATCGCGGCCGTGGTCGCGTACCCGTCCATCTCCGGCATCATGATGTCCATCAGCACCACCGTCACGTCGTCGTGCTGCTCCAGGACCTCGATGCCCTCCCGGCCGTTCTCCGCGTACAGCACCGCCAGACCGTGCTGCTCCAGCACGCTCGTCAGGGCGAAGACGTTGCGCACGTCGTCGTCGACGATCAGCACCCGCTCCCCGCGGAAGTCGTAGGTCACCGGGGCCGCCGGCGCCTCCTCCGCCGCGACCGCCCAGTCCGCGTCGTCCTGCTGGCCACCCGGAGCCTGCCCCGGCAGCGCCGGCCGCGGCTCCAGGTCGCTCAGCGCCTTGCGCCGCCGCCGGAAGAGCGTGGGCGCCGCACCCGGCCCGCCCGCGTCCGGTGCGGCCGGCAGGGCCGGCGCCGCAGCGGCCGGCAGCGCCTCGGCCACCGCCGTGCGGAAGCCGTCCGCCCGTCCGCCCGGCGCCAGCTGCGGATAGCCCTGCGGCGGCAGCTCGCTGGGGTGCAGCGGCAGGTACAGCGTGAAGGTCGAGCCCCGGCCCGGCTCGCTCGACGCGTGGATCTCACCGCCCAGCAGCCGGGCGATCTCCCGGCTGATGGACAGGCCCAGGCCAGTGCCGCCGTACTTCCGGCTCGTGGTGCCGTCCGCCTGCTTGAAGGCCTCGAAGATCACCCGCATCTTGCTCGCCGCGATCCCGATGCCGGTGTCCGTCACCGAGAAGGCGATCAGGTCGCCGTCCGCCTCCCGCAGCGAACCCGCCTCCAGCAACTGCTCCCGGATCTCCACCGGGACGTCCGCCCCGGCCGGCCGGATCACCAGCTCCACCGCCCCGCTGTCGGTGAACTTCACCGCGTTGGACAGCAGGTTGCGCAACACCTGCAACAGCCGCTGCTCGTCGGTGTGCAGCGTCGCCGGCAGCTCCGGCGAGACCCGCACCGAGAAGTCCAGCCCCTTCTCCGCCGTCAACGGCCGGAAGGTCGCCTCGACGTAGTCCACCAGCTGCACCAGCGCGATCCGGGTCGGCGAGACGTCCATCTTGCCCGCCTCGACCTTCGACAGGTCCAGGATGTCGTTGATCAGCTGGAGCAGGTCGGAACCGGCGCCGTGGATGGTCTCCGCGAACTCCACCTGCTTCGGGGAGAGGTTGGCGTCGGCGTTGTCCGCCAGCAGCTTCGCCAGGATCAGCAGCGAGTTCAGCGGCGTGCGCAGCTCGTGCGACATGTTCGCCAGGAACTCGCTCTTGTAGCGCATCGAGACCGCCAGCTGCTCGGCCCGCTCCTCCAGGACCTGCCGGGCCTCCTCGATCTCGGTGTTCTTCACCTCGATGTCGCGGTTCTGCTGGGCCAGCAGCTCGGCCTTCTCCTCCAGTTCGGCGTTGGCCAGCTGGAGTGCGTTCTGCCGGTTCTCCAACTCGGCCGAGCGCTCGCGCAGCTGCTCGGTCATCTCCTGCGACTGCTTGAGCAGCACCTCGGTCTTCGAGTTGACGCTGATCGTGTTGACGCTGGTCGCGATCATCTCGGCGATCTGCGACAGGAAGTCCTTCTGGATCTGCGTGAACGGCTGGAAGGACGCCAGCTCGATCACGCCCAGCACCTTCCCCTCGAACAGCACCGGCAGCACGATCACATGGGCCGGCGGCGCCTCCCCCAGCCCCGAGGAGATCTTCAGATAACCCGGCGGGGTGTTCTCGACCAGGATCGTCCGCTTCTCCTCCGCGACCGTCCCGATCAGCCCCTCCCCCGGCCGGAAGCTGGTCGGCATCGCACTGCCCGCGTACGCGTAACTCCCGCGCATCCGCAGCTCGTACGAGCCCTCCCGGCCGCCCTCCGGGCCGATCTCCTGCCCGCCGGCGGCCGGCAGCGCGAGGTAGAAGGCACCGTGCTGCGCGGACACCACCGGCGTCAGCTCGCTCATGATGAGCGAGGCCACGTCGTCCAGGTCCCGGCGCCCCTGCATCAGGCCCGAGATCCGGGCCAGGTTGCCCTTGAGCCAGTCCTGCTCCTTGTTGGCCAAGGTCGTGTCGCGCAGGTTCGCGATCATCGTGTTGATGTTGTCCTGGAGGACCTGGATCTCGCCCGACGCGTCCACGTCGATCTTCAGGTTCAGATCGCCCCGGGTCACCGCCGTGGCCACCGCCGCGATCGCCCGCACCTGCCGGGTCAGGTTCCCGGCCATCTCGTTCACCGACTCCGTCAGGTCCCGCCAGGTGCCGTCCACGTCCCGCACCCGCGCCTGACCGCCCAGGATGCCCTCGGTACCCACCTCCCGGGCCACCCGCGTCACCTGGTCCGCGAAGGACGACAGCTGGTCGACCATCGTGTTGATCGTCGTCTTCAGCTCCAGGATCTCGCCCCGGGCGTCGATGTCGATCTTCTTCGTCAGGTCGCCCTTGGCGATCGCGGTGGTCACCATGGCGATCTGCCGCACCTGACCGGTCAGGTTGGAGGCCATCGAGTTCACCGACTCGGTGAGGTCCTTCCACGTCCCCGACACGCCCGGCACGTGCGCCTGACCGCCCAGCTCGCCCTCGGTGCCCACCTCGCGCGCCACCCGGGTCACCTCGTCCGCGAACGACGACAGGGTGGTCACCATCGTGTTGACCGTGTCCGCGAGCTGCGCGACCTCGCCGCGCGCCTCCACCGTGACCTTCTTCGTCAGATCGCCGTTGGCCACCGCCGCCGACACCTGCGAGATGTTGCGCACCTGCGAGGTCAGGTTGTTGGCCATCAGGTTGACGTTGTCCGTCAGGTCCTTCCAGATGCCCGTCGCCCCGCGCACCCGCGCCTGACCGCCGAGGATGCCCTCGGAACCCACCTCGCGGGCCACCCGGGTCACCTGCTCGGCGAAGGACGACAGCTGGTCCACCATCGTGTTGACGGTGGTGACCAGCTCCAGGATCTCGCCCCGCGCATCGACCGTGATCTTCTTCGACAGGTCGCCCATGGCCACCGCCGTGGTCACCTCGGCGATGTTGCGCACCTGCGACGTGAGGTTGTTCGCCATCGAGTTGACGGACTGGGTGAGGTCCTTCCAGGTGCCGGAGACACCCTTGACCTCGGCCTGACCGCCGAGGATCCCCTCGGTGCCCACCTCCCGGGCCACCCGGGTCACCTGGTCCGCGAACGACGACAGCTGGTCCACCATCGTGTTCAGCGTGTTCTTCAGCTCGAGGATCTCGCCGCGCGCGTCCACGTCGATCTTCTGCGACAGGTCGCCCCGCGCCACCGCCGTCGCGACCTGCGCGATGTTGCGCACCTGCGCCGTCAGGTTCCCGGCCATGCCGTTCACCGAGTCCGTCAGGTCCCGCCACACCCCGGCCACGCCCGGCACCTGCGCCTGACCGCCCAACCGCCCGTCGGTGCCCACGTCCCGCGCCACCCGGGTCACCTGCTCGGCGAAGGCGCTGAGCTGGTCCACCATCGTGTTGATGGTGTTCTTCAGCTCCAGGATCTCGCCCCGCGCGTCCACATCGATCTTCTGCGACAGGTCGCCCCGCGCCACCGCGGTCGTCACCTGAGCGATCTGCCGCACCTGAGAGGTCAGGTTGCCGGCCATGAAGTTGACGGAGTCGGTCAGGTCCTTCCAGGTGCCCGAGACCCCGTCCACCCGCGCCTGACCGCCCAGCCGGCCCTCCGTACCCACGTCCCGCGCCATCCGCGTGACCTGGTCGGCGAACGACGACAGCTGGTCGACCATGGTGTTCACGGTGTTCTTCAGCTGCAGCATCTCGCCGGAGACGTCCACCGTGACCTTCTGCGACAGGTCGCCGTTGGCCACCGCCGTCGTCACCTGGGCGATGTTGCGCACCTGGCCCGTCAGGTTCCGGAAGGCCGTGTTCACCGAGTCGGTGAGGTCCTTCCACGTCCCCGCCGCGCCCGGCACCTGCGCCTGACCGCCCAGCTCGCCCTCGACGCCCACCTCCCGGGCCACCCGGGTCACCTCGGCACCGAAGGACTGCAGCTGGTCCACCATCGTGTTGACGGTGTTCTTCAGCTCCAGCATCTCGCCCGCGACGTCGACCGTGACCTTCTGCGACAGGTCGCCGTTGGCCACCGCGGTCGTCACCTGCGCGATGTCGCGCACCTGCGTGGTGAGGTTGCGGAAGACCGTGTTCACCGAGTCGGTGAGGTCTTTCCAGGTCCCCGCCGCACCCGGCACCTGCGCCTGACCGCCCAGCAGGCCCTTGGCCCCGACCTCGCTCGCCACCCGGGTGACCTCGTCCGCGAAGGTCCGCAGGGTCTCCGTCATCTGGTTGATCGTTTCGGCGAGCTGGGCCACCTCGCCGCGCGCGCTGACCGTCACCTTCTGGGACAGGTCGCCGTTCGCCACCGCCGTCGTGACCTGCGCGATCCCCCGCACCTGCGCGGTCAGGTTGCCCGCCATGGTGTTGACGGAGTCCGTCAGGTCCTTCCAGACCCCGGCCACCCCCGGCACCTGCGCCTGACCGCCCAGCTCGCCCTCCGTACCCACCTCCCGGGCCACCCGCGTGACCTCGGAGGAGAACGAGGACAGCTGGTCCACCATGGTGTTCACGGTGTTCTTCAGCTGCAGCATCTCGCCGGCCACGTGCACCGTGACCTTGCGGGACAGGTCGCCCTTCGCCACCGCCGTGGTGACCAGCGCGATGTCACGCACCTGAGCGGTGAGCCGGTACGCCATCGTGTTGACGGAGTCCGTCAGGTCCTTCCACGAACCGGACATACCGCGCACCTGGGCCTGGCCGCCGAGCTTGCCCTCGGTACCCACCTCGAGCGCCACCCGCGTCACCTCGTCGGTGAACGCCGACAGCTGGTCGACCAGGTTGTTGACGGTACGCCCGACCTTCAGGAACTCCCCGCGCAGCGGATGCCCCACCCCCTCGGCCGACTGCGTCCGCAGGTCCATCCGCTGGGACAGGTCGCCCTCCGCGACCGCCGACAGCACCCGGCCGACCTCGGACACCGGCCGCGCCAGGTCCTCCACGAGCTGGTTCGAGGCGTCGATCGCCGCCGCCCAGGAGCCCTCGCATGCCCCCGTCTCCAGCCGCTCGCTCAGCTTGCCCTCACGGCCCACCGTCCGCCGTACCCGGGCGAGCTCGCCCGTGAGGTGCAGGTTGCGGTCGGCGACCTCGTTGTAGACGGCGGCGATCTCCGCCATCACGCCCTCGCCGGACACCGTCAGCCGCTTGCGGAAGTTCCCGTCGCGCATGGAGACGAGCGCCGTCAGCAGCCGGTCCAGGGCGGCCGAGTCGACCTCCGTGGTCCCGCCCCGGCGTGTCCGCCCTCCCTTGCCGCGCGCACTGGCCCTTCGCGCCGCTACGCCAGACTCCACCGTGTCCCTCCCGAAAGGGTCGACCGCTCTCACCGGGTACGTCTCTGTCAAGCCTGCCCAGTGTTTCACCATGGCCGAACCCGGCCATAAAACTTCGACACCTTCGTACAGGACCCGCACCGTGCGGGTGGAATCCCTGTCGACCGCGTCCGCTGTGACCGTGAAGGTAAGTAACCTGGCATCCGACTGTCCAACCGTCCCGGTCCGCCCGGCAGGGACGGTGGCGCGGAACACACCGGGCACGGGAGGGGCGGACGCATGGCGGAGCCGGGCAGCGCGACACGATCGAGGAGTGCTGTGGTCACGGCCCGGGCGGCTGCCAGCTTCGAACCCGTCGGAAGGTCGGTAGCCACCGCGCGGGCCTTCGTCCGCGACACCCTCCAGGGCTGGGGCTTCGCCGACATCGTCGACGACGCCGTGGTCCTGACCAGCGAACTCGTCACCAACGCGGTGATCCACGCCGGCACCCGCGCCGACGTCCTGTGCCTGCGCGCCCCCGAGGGCGTCCGCGTCGAGGTCGCCGACCACTACCCCGAGCGCGAAGTGCCCCTGCACCGGCCGGACCGCCACTTCGCCAACCTGGACCAGGAGGGCGGCCGGGGCCTGATGCTCTGCGCCGCCCTGGCCACCCGCTGGGGCGTGGAGTACGAACCGGCCAGCAAGCACGTCTGGTTCCAGCTGGACCTGCCGGCCCGCCCGGTGGGCACCCGCTCCGCCGGCCCCGTGGTCCCCGACGAACTGCTGCCCGCCGCCGACGCCCGGGTCCGCGTCGCCGTCCTCCAGATCGACGGCGAGGGCCTGATCTCCGCCTGGAACGAAGACGCCGAGCACGTCTTCGGCTACCCCGCCGAGAAGGTCACCGGCCGCCCGCTCGCCGAGTTCGCCGCCTGGCCGCACACCCCCGGCACCGGCACCGGCATCGCCGAGGCCCTGCGCCTGTCCCGCTGGGAGGGCAGCTACGGCCTGCGCGGCGCGGACGGCCGGGTGATCCCCGTTTACGCCTCCCACCTCCGGGTACGCGACACCGAGGGCGCCCCGTCCACCGTCTGCCTGCTGGTCCACGACAGCGAGCGGGCCGTCCTGCAGACCCCGGCCCGCACCCCCGCCCCCGACCCCAACCAGCTCTCCGAACCCCGCGCCAGCGACCCCTTCGAGGTCTTCATCGGCTCCCCCGCCCCCGACGACCTCGACGGCCTGCTCCAGCGCACCGTCGAGCGCGCCCGGGACATGCTCGACGCCGACGCCGCCTTCCTCCTACTGGCCACCGACGACGAGACCGAGCTGGAGGTCCGCGCGACCACCGGCCTGCCCTCCACCCGCCAGCGCTTCGCCCGGGTCCCGGTGGAGGCCGGCGCCAGCCGCTACGGCTCCGCCCGGATGCCCGCCGTCCACGACGACCTCACCGCCGTCCCCGGCGCCGTCCCGCTGCTGACCGGCACCGGCATGCGCTCGGTGGTCACCGTCCCCCTCAAGGTCGAGGGCCGGCTCACCGGCTCCCTCGGCGTCGCCGCCGAGACCCCCGGCCGGTACTCCAACGAGGAAGCCCTCAGCCTCCAGTTCGCCGCCGACCGGATCGCCCTCGCCGTGGAGTCCGCCCGCCTGGGCGAGCTGGAGCGGCTGCGCCGCGGCTCCCTCTCCTTCCTGGTGGAGGCCTCCGACCTGCTGGCCGGCACCCTGGACCGCGACCAGACCCTCGCCCTCATGGCCCAGATGACCGTCCCCACCCTGGCCACCTGGTGCGCCGTGTACACGATCGCGGACCCGGCCTCCGACCCGTACCTCGCGTACGTGCTCCACGAGGACGAAGAACTCATCGACGGCCTCAAGGCGCTGCTGACCCGCATCCCCCCGCCGGAGCCCGGCTCCGACCAGGCCGTCCGCCCCTGGACCGCGCCGGCCGAGGCCGCCCACCGGGCCGCCCTGCAGAGCTCCATGCGGACCGTGGGCCTCGGCTCCCCCAGCGACTTCACCGCGGGCATCGGCACCACCCTCGCCACCGCCGCGGCCGTCGGCGGGGAGACCGTCGTGCTGCCCCTGATGGCCCGCAACCGCGTCATCGGCCTGCTCACCCTCGGCAAGCCCGCCGAGGAGCACTTCCGCCAGGAGATCCTGGAGCTCGCCGAGGACCTGTCCCGCCGGGCCGCCCTGGCCCTGGACAACGCCCGCCTGTACTCGGAGCGCATGGCCATCAGCCGCTCGCTCCAGCGCAGCCTGCTGCCGCCCAGCCAGCCCGCCATCCCGGGCATGGAGGTCGAGGTCATCTACCGCGCCGCCGGCGAGGGCAACGAAGTGGGCGGCGACTTCTACGACGTCTTCCCGATCCGCGACGGCGCCTACGGCTTCGCCATCGGCGACGTCTGCGGCACCGGCCCGGAGGCCGCGGCGGTGACGGGCCTGGCCCGGCACGCCCTGCGCCTGCTGGCCAAGGAGGGCTACAGCGGCCCCGCGGTGCTGGAGCGGCTGAACGCCGCGATCCTCGACGAGGGCGCCCGCAGCCGCTTCCTGACCCTCCTGTACGGCGAGCTGAGCCCGCAGGAGGACGGCGGGGCGGCGCTCAAGTTGGTGTGCGCCGGCCACCCCCTGCCGCTGCGGCTGCGCCCGGACGGCCAGGTGGAGCCGGCGGCGGAGCCGCAGCCGCTGCTCGGCGTCATGGAGGAGCTGGAGCTGTACGAGCAGAGCCTGACGCTCGATCCCGGCGATGTCCTGCTGTGCGTGACGGACGGCGTCACCGAGCGCCGCGAGGGCACCCGGATGCTGGGTGACGACGGCCTGACCGACGTCCTCACCACCTGTACGGGCCTCACCGCGGGTGCGGTGGCCGCCCGGGTCCTGCGGGCGGTGGAACGCTTCGCGGCCGAGCCGGCCTCCGACGACATGGCCATCCTCGCCTTCCGCGTCCCGGAACCCCGCCAGGGCGACTGACCCACCGGCCGCCCGGCACCGCCAAATCCCTTGGCCGGAGCCGGGCCGGTGTGGTCGACTCCCGCCCGTGGATACCGTCTTCGCCAGCCTGGTGGCCGTGGCCGGCACCTTGATCGGCTCATTCAGCACGTACGCCTTCCAACGCCGCACCACCGCCCGGACCGAGGCCCTGGCCAAGGCGGAACGCCTCCGCCAGGAGCGGCTCACCGCCTACAGCTCGTACGCCGCCGCGGTCACGGAGCTGAAACGCGGCATGATCACCCTCTGGTTCCGCCGCCGGCACACCCCGCCCGATGAGGAACGCCTGGTCACCGCGCTCTTGGAGAGCGACCGGCTGGGCGCCGCGGCCGACACGGCGGCCTTCCGGCTCCAGCTCGTGGCGGACGACCCCCATCTACGCCCGCTGATGACGGCGATATCCCAGAAGCTCGGCGAGATCACGCACGCCGCGGACCGGGCGGCCCTGGTCACCATCGAGCGGGCCTTCGAGGACCGGGTCCGCGCCTTCGTCGACGCGGCCGGCGAACGCCTGCGGTGAACGGCCGGCGGTGAACGACCGATCGTGAACGCAAAAAAGGCCCCCACCGAATGGTGGGGGCCTTTTTTGTTGGAGCCCTTTAACGGAATCGAACCGTTGACCTTCTCCTTACCATGGAGACGCTCTACCGACTGAGCTAAAAGGGCGGGTTGTTCGGCGGCGTCCTACTCTCCCACAGGGTCCCCCCTGCAGTACCATCGGCGCTGAAAGGCTTAGCTTCCGGGTTCGGAATGTAACCGGGCGTTTCCCTAACGCTATGACCACCGAAACACTATGAAGTTAACCAACCGGGCAATGACACGGTTCGTTACTTCAGAACTAACACAGTGGACGCGAGCAACTGAGGACAAGCCCTCGGCCTATTAGTACCAGTCAGCTCCACCCGTTACCGGGCTTCCACATCTG
>NZ_JBFBGK010000049.1:0-58772 GCF_040684615.1 Streptomyces sp. NPDC089919 | reverse complement strand
GGCGCCCGGAGGATTCCTCCGGGCGCCTCTCGTGGTCTATGCGCCGGGCGCTACTTCACGACCGACAGCGGCAGGAGCTTCTTGCCGGTGGGGCCGATCTGGATCTCGGTCTGCATCTGCGG
Source organism: Streptomyces sp. NPDC089919 (assembly GCF_040684615.1). Taxonomy (NCBI): domain Bacteria; kingdom Bacillati; phylum Actinomycetota; class Actinomycetes; order Kitasatosporales; family Streptomycetaceae; genus Streptomyces; species Streptomyces sp. NPDC089919. Next base: position 58,650 of record NZ_JBFBGK010000049.1, on the reverse strand, counting down.
GCAGACGCCGCAGTCGAAGCAGGGGGTCCAGCGGCAGTCGTCGACCTCGGTCTCGTCGAGGGCGTCCTGCCAGTCCTCCCACAGCCAGTCCTTGTCGAGGCCCGAGTCGAGGTGGTCCCAGGGCAGGACCTCCTCGTAGGTGCGCTCGCGGGTGGTGTACCAGGCGACGTCCACGCCGAACTCGGGCAGCGCCTTCTCGGCCGCCCGCATCCAGCGGTCGTACGAGAAGTGCTCGCGCCAGCCGTCGAAGCGGCCGCCGTCCTCGTAGACGGCCCGGATGACCTTGCCGATGCGGCGGTCACCGCGGGAGAGCAGGCCCTCGACGATGCCCGGCTTGCCGTCGTGGTAGCGGAAGCCGATGGAGCGGCCGTACTTCTTGTCGCCGCGGATCTTGTCGCGCAGCTTCTCCAGGCGGGCGTCCGTCTCCTCGGCGGAGAGCTGGGGCGCCCACTGGAACGGGGTGTGCGGCTTGGGCACGAACCCGCCGATGGAGACGGTGCAGCGGATGTCGTTCTGGCCCGAGACCTCGCGGCCCTTGGCGATGACGTTGACCGCCATGTCGCCGATCTGCAGCACGTCCTCGTCGGTCTCGGTGGGCAGGCCGCACATGAAGTACAGCTTCACCTGGCGCCAGCCGTTGCCGTAGGCGGTGGAGACCGTACGGATCAGGTCCTCCTCCGAGACCATCTTGTTGATGACCTTGCGCATGCGCTCGGAGCCGCCCTCGGGGGCGAAGGTGAGGCCGGACCGGCGGCCGTTGCGGGTCAGCTCGTTGGCCAGGTCGACGTTGAAGGCGTCCACGCGGGTGGAGGGCAGCGACAGGCCGACCTTGTCCTCCTCGTACCGGTCGGCCAGGCCCTTGGCGATGTCCGCGATCTCGGTGTGGTCCGCGGAGGACAGCGACAGCAGGCCGACCTCCTCGAAGCCGGTGGCCTTCAGGCCCCGCTCCACCATCTCGCCGATGCCGGTGATGCTTCGCTCCCGCACGGGGCGCGTGATCATGCCGGCCTGGCAGAAACGGCAGCCGCGGGTGCAGCCGCGGAAGATCTCCACCGACATGCGCTCGTGGACCGTCTCCGCCAGCGGCACCAGGGGCTGCTTGGGGTAGGGCCACTCGTCGAGGTCCATGACGGTGTGCTTGGAGACCCGCCACGGCACGCCCGACTTGTTGGGCACGACGCGGCCGATCCGGCCGTCGGGCAGGTACTCGACGTCGTAGAAGGCCGGGACGTAGACGTTCCCGGTCTTCGCGAGGCGGAAGAGGACCTCCTCGCGCCCGCCGGGCCGGCCCTCGGCCTTCCACGCGCGGATGATCTCGGTCATGTCCAGCACGGCCTGCTCGCCGTCGCCGATGACCGCGCAGTCGATGAACTCCGCGATCGGCTCGGGGTTGAAGGCGGCGTGGCCGCCGGCCAGCACGATCGGGTCGTCGAGGCCGCGGTCCTTGGACTCCAGCGGGATGCCCGCCAGGTCCAGGGCCGTGAGCATGTTGGTGTAGCCCAGCTCGGTGGAGAAGCTGAGGCCGAAGACGTCGAAGGCCTTGACCGGGCGGTGGCTGTCGACGGTGAACTGCGGGACCTTGTGCTCCCGCATCAGGGCCTCGAGGTCGGGCCACACGCTGTACGTGCGCTCGGCCAGGACGCCCTCGCGCTCGTTCAGTACCTCGTACAGGATCATGACGCCCTGGTTGGGCAGCCCGACCTCGTAGGCGTCCGGGTACATCAGCGCCCAGCGGACGTCGCACTCTTCCCATGGCTTGACGGTGGAGTTGAGCTCTCCGCCGACGTACTGGATGGGCTTCTGCACATGCGGGAGCAGCGCCTCGAGCTGTGGGAAGACCGATTCAGTCATCTGGGGCGAACCTTCGGTGAGCTGGCAGGGGTGACCATCAAGCGTAACCCGGCGCGCGGGTGCCGACGGCCGCCCCCGATGCGCTCACGGCGAGAGCGCGGCCCGCAGTCCGGGCCGGGAGGCCCGCTCCCACAGGTCCGGGAGCTCGCGCTCGCGGGCCTCGGCCAGGGCTTCCTCGCGGCCGTAGAGGAGGCCCCAGGTGAAGCCGGGCTCGTGGGCTGCGGTGGCCTGGACGGCCAGGTCCCGCAGGGCGCCCCGGGCGACGACCGCGTCCTGGTGGTCGCCGAGCAGGGTCTGGACGGCCTTCATCTCCTTGGCCACGCGCTTCGCGGGCCGGCCGAGGGCGGGGACCGCGGACTCGGCGGCGTACCGGGCCCGCTTGGCGGCCTTGCGGGCGTCGTGCAGGGCGAGGTCGCGCTCGTGCCCGGCGGGCATCTCCAGGGCGGCCGAGACCTTGCCGGCGAGGCGGTCGTAGTCCCGCAGGACGGCCCGGGGCAGTTCCTTGCCGGGGTCCTTGGCCGCGCCCGCCCGCAGCGGCGGCTCGGCGAGCAGGGCGTCCAGGTCCCCGAGCAGCGTCAGGTAGCGGCGGCTGTCGAGGGCGGCGAGGGCCCGGCGCCGGGAGCCCGAGCGGCGGGCGGCGTTCCAGGTCCGCAGCCGGCCGCGGACCGGGCCCAGCAGCAGGGTGTGCGGCAGTTCCCCGATGCGGGTGCCGAGCCGGTCCATCAGGACCTCCTGGTCGCGGTCCACGCCCAGCTCGGCGGCGAGCCAGCGCAGCTCCTCGCCGATCGGGTCGGTGACCGTGCGGTCCAGGACCTTGCCGTACGTCTTGAAGGCGCTGCGCAGCCGGCGGGTGGCCACCCGCATCTGGTGGACGGAGTCGGGCAGGTTGCGGCGGACCGCGGGGTCCTGGGCGACCAGCGCGTCGACCTGGGCGCGCAGGTACGCGAGGACGTGCGCGCCCGCGGTACCGGGCGGGGCGGGCTCCAGGGCGGGTTCGGCCGGCGGGGAGGTCTCGGCGAGGGCGCGGGCCAGTTTGGAGGGGGCGTCGCTGGGGTGCAGGCCGGCCTTGCGGAACTCCTCCTCGACCGCGTCGAGGAGGCCGGGGGCGACGTCGTCCGCCAGCTCGACCTCGACCTCGGTCCAGCGGGCGGTGGCGGGCGGGTCGACGGTGCGCTCGGCGAGCACGGCGTCGGTGCTCAGCTCGGCGAGCAGCCGGCCCCCGGCGTCCAGGAGGTGGACCACGTCGCGGGAGGAGCGCAGCCGGACCAGCGGTTCGAGGGCGCCGTCGCGGACCCGGGAGCGGACCAGGGCGGCCAGGGCGCGGGGCACGGTGTCGGCGAGCGGGGCGGTGATCTCGTCGCGCACGCCCGGGGAGACGGGGAGTTTGAGGTGCCAGCCGGCGTCGGACCCGCCGGTCCGGCGGCGCAGCGTGAGGCCGTCGGCGGCGAGCCGGCGGTCGGGGGTGTCGTAGTAGACGGCGTCGAGGTCGACCGTGCCCTGCGGTTCGGCGGCGGCGATCTCCGCCGTGCCGACCAGGTCCGGCAGGCGCCGTGCTTTCTTCGACGCCTTGCGACCGTTCTTGCCCGCTTCGAACTCGAATTTCCGCTCGATCTCGCGCTTCGTGTCCGCCATAGACCGAACCTAGTCTTCATCCGCCCGTCATGTGAGCGTTCCCGCCAGATCGGTCCGGACCAGCGCGCCGGGCCCGGTCGCGGACCGGACCCGGCGCGCCGCCGTCATGCCGATATCGGCCGCTGCACCCGGATCGACTGGAGCAGCCCGACCGCCACCCACACGGCGAACATCGAGGACCCTCCGTAGGAGACGAACGGCAGCGGCAGTCCCGCCACCGGCATGATCCCCAGGGTCATCCCGATGTTCTCGAAGGCCTGGAAGGCGAACCAGGCGATGATCCCGGCCGCCACGATGGTGCCGTACAGCTCGGTGGTCTCCCGGGCGATCCGGCAGGCCCGCCAGAGCACCACGCCCAGCAGCACCAGGATCAGCCCGGCCCCGACGAAGCCCAGCTCCTCCCCCGCGACCGTGAAGACGAAGTCGGTCTGCTGTTCGGGCACGAACTGGCCGGTGGTCTGGGAGCCCTTGAAGAGCCCGGTGCCCAGCAGCCCGCCGGAGCCGATGGCGATGCGCGCCTGGTTGGTGTTGTAGCCGACGCCCGCCGGGTCGAGGTCCGGGTTGGCGAAGGCCGCGAAGCGGTTGATCTGGTACTCGTCCAGCACCCCGAGCTGCCAGATCAGCACCGCGCCGGCCACCCCCGCGCCGAGCAGCCCGAGCACCCAGCGGTTGGAGGCGCCGGAGGCGAGCAGCACGCCCAGCACGATGATGACCATGACCATCACCGAACCGAGGTCGGGCATCAGCATGACGATGCCCATCGGGGCCGCGGCCAGGCACAGCGCCTTGACCACGGTCCGGTGGTCCGGGTGGGCCAGGTCGCCCGCGTCCACCCGCGCGGCCAGCAGCATCGCCATCACCAGAATGATGGTGATCTTGCAGAACTCGGAGGGCTGGAGCGAGAAGCCGCCGCCCACCACGATCCAGGCGTGCGCGCCGTTGATGGTGGCGCCGAGCGGGGTGAGCACGGCCAGCACCAGCACGATCGAGATGCCGTAGAGCACCGGCACCGCCCCGCGCAGGGTGCGGTGGCCGAGCCAGACCGTGCCGACCATCAGCGTGAAGCCGATGCCGGTGTTCATCAGGTGCCGGAAGAGGAAGTAGTACGGGTCGCCGTTGTTGAGCGTGGTGCGGTTGCGGGTGGCCGACCACACCAGCAGCGAGCCGATGAAGGACAGCGCGAGGGCCGAGAAGAGCAGCGGCCAGTCGAGCCGGCGCACTATCGAGTCGCGGGCCGTGAGCTTGGCGATCGGCCCGCGCTCGGGTGCGTAGCGGGAGACCGAGAAGTTGTTGGCGCCGGCCATCAGTCCCTCCACTTCCCCGCGGCGGGCTTGCGCGCCGCGGGCTGGCCGGGCGGACCGGCCAGCACGGCCGGCTCCTCCTTGGGCTCCTCCGCCGGCACGTACGGCCGGATCTCGGGGGCGTCGATCGAGCCGTCCTTCTGGATCCGCGGCAGCCCCGCCTGCGGGTGCGGCAGCAGCGCCTTCTTGAGGTCCTGCTTGCCGTCCTTGGAGAGGCCGTACAGCGCGTCGTAGATGTTGCGGACGAAGGGCCCGGAGGCGCCGGAGCCGGTACCACCCTGGGAGATGGTCATGATGATCGTGTAGTCCGAGGTGTAGGTGGCGAACCACGAGGTGGTCTGCTTGCCGTAGACCTCGGCGGTACCGGTCTTGGCGTGCATCGGGATCTTGTCCTGCGGCCAGCCGCCGAACCGCCAGGCGGCGGTACCGCGGGTGGCGACGCCTTCCAGGGCACCGTTTATCTGCGACAGGGTCCGGCGGTCCATCGGGAGCCGGCCGTGGGCCTTGGGCTTGATCTCCCGGACCTCCTTGCCGTCCGGGCTGATGACGGCCTTGCCGATGGTGGGGTTCCACATCGTGCCGCCGTTGGAGATGGCGGCGTAGATGGTGGCCATCTGGATCGGGGTGACGAGGGTGTCGCCCTGGCCGATCGAGTAGTTGACCGAGTCACCGGCGCGCAGCAGGTTGCCTTCGAGGCAGTTCTCGTAGGACAGCTGCTGGATGTAGCTGCCGCCCTTCTTGCCGATCTTGCACCAGTAGTCCTTGTTGGCCGCCCAGAAGTTCTGCTTCCACTGGCGGTCCGGGACGCGGCCGCTGACCTCGTTGGGGAGGTCGATGCCGGTCTCCTTGCCGAGGCCGAACTTGTGCGCGGTCTTGAAGAAGATGTCCGCCGGGTTCTTCTTGGGCTTGAGGGCCCCGTCCTTCTGCCACTGCTGGTGGGCCAGCGCGTAGAAGACGGTGTCGCAGGAGACCTCGAGGGCCTGGCCGAGGGTGATGTTGCCGTGGCCCTGGGACTCGAAGTTCTTGAAGACCTGGCCGCCGATGGAGTACGAGCTGGGGCAGGGGTAGCTGCCGGCGAACTCGTAGCCCGCGTTGACCGCCGCGGTCACCGGGACCACCTTGAAGATGGAGCCGGGGGCGGCCTGGCCCTGGATGGCCCGGTTGAGCAGCGGGAAGTTGGAGTCCTTGCCGGTGAGCCGGGCGTAGTCCTTGGCGGAGATGCCGCCGACCCAGGCGTTGGGGTCGTAGGTCGGGTTGGAGGCCATGGCGATGACCCGGCCGGTCTTGGACTCCATGACCACCACGGCGCCCGCGTCGGCCTTGTAGTTCTCGCCGGTGTTGGTGTCCATCACCTTGCGGGCCTCGACCATGGCCTCGTTGAGCTGGTACTCGGCCAGTGCCTGGACCCGGGCGTCGATGCTGGTGACGACGTTCTCGCCGGGCACCGCCGGGTCGTTGTCGGCCTGGCCGATGACCCGGCCGAGGTTGTCGACCTCGTAGCGGGTGACGCCGGCCTTGCCGCGCAGCTGCCGGTCGTAGGTGCGCTCCAGGCCGGAGCGGCCGACCTGGTCGGAGCGGAGCAGCGGCGAGCGGGAGTCCTTGGCCTGGGTGATCTCCTCGTCGGTGACGGGCGAGAGGTAGCCGAGGACCTGGCCCGTGTTGGAGCCGCCGGGGGCCGGGTAGCGGCGCACCGCGGTGGGCTCGGCGGTGATGCCGGGGAAGTCCTCGGCGCGTTCGCGGATCTGCAGGGCCTGCTGGGTGGTGGCCTCGTCGGTGACCGGGATCGGCTGGTACGGGGAACCGTTCCAGCAGGGCTGGGGGGTCTTGGAGTCGCAGAGCCGGACCTTGTCCATGACCTCCTTGGGGGTCATGTCGAGGACGTCGGCCAGCCGGGTCATGACCGCCTTGCCGCGGTCCTTTATCTTCATCAGCTCGGTGCGGCTGGCGGAGACGACCAGGCGGGTCTCGTTGTCGGCCAGCGGGATGCCCCGGGCGTCCAGGATCGAGCCGCGCACGGCGGGCTGGACGACCTGCTGGACGTGGTTGTTCTTGGCCTCGTCGGTGTACTCCTGGCCGTTGCGGATCTGGAGGTACCAGAGCCGGCCGCCCAGGGTGAGCAGCAGCGAGAAGACGAGCACCTGGATGATGACGAGCCGGATCTGCACCCGGGGGGTGCGGCCGGTCTCGGGAATGTTGGTCACGCCTCCCCCTTCACAGCTTCTTGGCTCCCTTGGGCGCCTTCATGCTCTTGACGCCCTTCACTCCCTTGACCCCGCCCGCGACGCCGATGCCCTTTATGCGGCCGGCCTTCGCGGCGCGGTTGCGGGCGGCCTTCACGCGCAGCCCGCCGCGCTGGCCGCCGATCCGCAGGCCGGTGCCGCCGGAGAGCCAGCCGGCGGCCACGTCGGCGCCCTGCGCGGGGCCGCCGTTCGCGTCCACCGCCATCGGGTCGTTCTCGGCCCGCCGGGCCAGCGCCATGATGAGCGGCACGGTGAACGGCGCGAGCACGAGGTCGTACACGGCCGCGCTGAAGAGCAGTCCGGCCAGGCCGACGTGCCGGGCGGCGGTGTCGCCGACCAGGGCGCCCACCACGCCGTACAGCAGGGTGGAGCCGAGGGCGGCGGCCACCACGACGACCATCGGTCCCCAGGCGGAGCGGAACCGGCCGTCGGCGGGCCGGGCCAGTCCGCACAGGTATCCCACCACGCACAGGACCAGCGCGTAGCGGCCGGCGGCGTGGTCGGCGGGCGGGGCGAAGTCGGAGACCAGGCCGGCGGCGAAGCCGATGAGCGCGCCGCTGACGTGCCCGTACACCAGGGACAGGGCCACGACGGTGAGCAGCACCAGGTCCGGTACGGCGCCGGGCAGTTGCAGCCGGCCCAGGATGCTGACCTGGACGACGAGGGCGACCACCACGAGGGTGGTGGAGAGCAGGATCCGGTTGAAGCGCATGACGGTCTCCTACTCGTCGGCCGGCTTGGCTGCGGCCCCGGAGGGGCTGGGGGTGACCGTCACGGTGACCGTCGGTACCGGCTTCGGCTTGGCGGGCCGGGGCGGCAGGACGGCGTCGCGCGGGTCGGTGCGCGGGGGCATCACGACCACGCCGACGATGTCGAGCCGGGAGAAGCCGACGTACGGCGTGACGTAGACGGTGCGGGTCAGGCCGCCGCCGGCCGGGTCCACCCGGACCACCTCGCCGAGGGGCACGCCCGGCACGAAGGGCTTGTTGCCGCGGGAGCCGAAGGTGACCAGCCGGTCGCCGGGCTTGATCTTGGCCTTGCCGTTGAGCATCTGGACCGCCAGCGGGCGGTCGCCCTGGCCGGTGGCGAAGCCCAGTTCGCCGGTCTTCTCGAGCCGGGTGCCGACGGTGAAGTCGGGGTCGTTGGCGAGCAGGACGGTGGCGGTGTCGGGGCCGACGGTGGTGACCCGGCCGACGAGTCCGTCGCCGTTGAGGACGGTCATGTCGCGCTGGATGCCGTCCTTGGAGCCGGAGTCGATGGTGACGGTCCAGGAGAAGCCCTGGGCCGCTCCTATGGCGATGACCTCGGCGCCCTTGATGCCGTACTGGCCGGCACCGGCCTTCTTGAGCATGTCGTCGAGTTCGCGGGTGCGGCTGCGGTTGCGGTCGTCGCTGCCCAGCTTGGCCTTCAGCGCGGCGTTCTCGCGTTCGAGTTCGGTGATGCGGTTGTGGCGTTCGCCGGAGTCGCGGACCGCTCCTATGGCGTTGGCGACGGGGTCGACCGCGGAGGCGACCCCCTTCTCCACCGGTCCGAATACCGTGGCGGCGGCCTGGCGGGCACCGTCGACCGGTGACTCCTCGCCCGCCCGGATGTCCACCGTGATCAGTGCGAACGCGATGGCGACCAGCAGTACCAGGAGCAGCCGGCTCTCTCGTGTGTCCCTCACGTGCGGCGGCCGTGCCTTCCTCGTCGGAATTTCAATTGCCTGTATATCAACGATCCGCCGCACGGGCTCGGTAGCACCCGTACGGCGGATCTGTGTGTTTCCGCTATCCCCTGTTCGGGGGGTGTGTCAACGCCGCGGCTGGGCGTCCAGGACCTGCTGGAGGGCCTCGAACTCCTCGACGCACTTGCCCGAGCCGAGCGCCACCGAGTCGAGGGGGTCCTCGGCGATGTGGATGGGCATGCCGGTCTCCCGGCGCAGCCGCTCGTCGAGGCCGCGGAGCAGGGCGCCGCCGCCGGTGAGCACGATGCCGCGGTCCATGATGTCGCCGGAGAGCTCGGGCGGGCACTTGTCGAGGGTGGTCTTCACCGCGTCGACGATGGCGTTGACCGGCTCCTCGATGGCCTTGCGCACCTCGGCCGCGGAGATGACCACGGTCTTGGGCAGGCCCGAGACCAGGTCGCGGCCGCGGATCTCGGTGTGCTCGTCCTTGTCGAGGTCGTACGCCGAACCGATGGTGATCTTGATCTGCTCGGCGGTGCGCTCGCCGAGGAGGAGGGAGTACTCCTTCTTGATGTGCTGGATGATCGCGTTGTCCAGCTCGTCGCCGGCGACCCGGATGGACTGTGCCGTGACGATTCCGCCGAGGGAGATGACGGCGACCTCGGTGGTGCCGCCGCCGATGTCCACGACCATGTTGCCGGTGGCCTCGTGGACCGGCAGGCCCGAGCCGATGGCCGCGGCCATGGGCTCTTCGATGATGTGCACCTGGCGGGCGCCGGCCTGGGTGGAGGCCTCGATCACGGCGCGGCGCTCGACTCCGGTGATGCCGGAGGGGACGCAGACCACGACGCGCGGGCGGGCGAGGTAGCGGCGCTTGTGGATCTTGAGGATGAAGTACCGGAGCATGCGCTCGGTGATCTCGAAGTCCGCGATCACGCCGTCCTTGAGGGGGCGCACCGCGACGATGTTGCCGGGCGTCCGGCCGATCATCTTCTTGGCCTCGGAGCCGACCGCCAGGATGCCGCCGGTGTTCGTGTTGATGGCGACCACGGACGGCTCGTTCAGGACGATCCCCCGGCCCCTCACGTACACCAGCGTGTTGGCGGTCCCGAGGTCGACAGCCATGTCACGGCCGATGAACGACATTGAGTTCCCCTTGTTCCCCATGAGGAGCGTCTGGCCTTCCCAGTTGAGAGCGGCTGCTGTCAGGTCGGCGAGGTGGGTGTGTGGGTGGAGGCTCCATCGTAGTGCCGCATCTGCGGACACCGCGCGACGGGACTCCGACCTTCCGGCCGGACCGGAAACCCGCCCCCTAATGGTGACGACGTGTCTGGCCCATGCGTTCCCGGCCGGGTCCGCGTATACCGAAGGGCGACCGAAATTACTTCGGTCGCCCCAGGTGGTGGGCTATATGGCTGATGCGCGATCAGACCAGGCCGGGGAAGAAGAGCTTCAGCTCGCGCGCGGCCGACTCCTCGGAGTCCGAGGCGTGGATGAGGTTCTCGCGCACGATGGTGCCGAAGTCGCCCCGGATGGAGCCGGGGGTGGCGACGATCGGGTCGGTCGGGCCGGCCAGGGTCCGCAGGCCCTCGATGGCGCGCTCGCCCTCGACGACGAGGACGACGACCGGGCCGGAGGCCATGAAGCCCATCAGGGGCTCGTAGAAAGGCTTGCCCTTGTGCTCGCCGTAGTGCGCCTCGAGCGTGTCCTGGTCCAGCGTGCGCAGCTCCATCGCGGGGATGCTCCAGCCGGCCTTGCGCTCGATGCGGCCGAGGACCTCGCCGATCAGGCCGCGACGGACGGCGTCGGGCTTGAGGATGACGAGCGTGCGCTGGGTCATGGTGAGGCTCCTTGCGGCATACGGGTGCGGTACGAAGAGGCTACAGGGGCGTTACCCCCGGTCGTCACGCAGCGTCAGGCTCCTGCGCGGCCACCATCGCCGCCCAGCGGGCCTTGGCTTCGTCGATCTTGCGGCCGTAGTGGATGGAGGCCCACCACAGGCCCGCGAAGACCGCGCCCAGGACGAACATCACCGGGACGACGAAGCCCATGGCGATCAGACCGATCTGGAGCACCCAGCCGATCTGGAGCGCGCCGGGGCGGGAGAGCATCCCGCACAGCAGCAGGCTCAGCAGCATCGCGATGCCGCAGGTGCTCCAGACCACGCCCTGGGACAGGTCGCCCTTCATGGCGACCAGCCCCGCGAAGCCGATCACGAAGAACTCGCTGATCAGCGTCGTCGCGCACAGCGTCCGCATCGACTCAACCCTTCTTCAGCAGCAGTCGGGCCTCGCCGACCGTGAACACCGAACCGGTGACCAGGACCCCGGCCCCGCCGTACTCCGCCTCTTCCTCGGCCAGGGTGATCGCCGCCTCCAGGGCGTCGTCCAGCCGCGGCTCGACCTGGACCCGGTCCGGGCCGAAGACCTCGACCGCGACGGCGGCGAGTTCGTCGGCGCCGATCGCCCGGTCGGTGGAGTTCTGGGTGATCACGACCTCCGCGAAGATCGGCTCGAAGGCCTCCAGCACTCCCCTTATGTCCTTGCCGTCGCTGGCGGCGACCACGCCGACCAGCCGGCTGAAGCCGAAGGCCTCGGTGACGGCCTCGGCGGTGACCTGCGCGCCGGCCGGGTTGTGGGCGGCGTCCAGCACCACGGTGGGGCTGCGGCGCACGACCTCCATGCGGCCGGGCGAGGTGACCGAGGCGAAGGCGTGCCGGACGGTGTCCGCGTCCAGCGGGCGGGCGTGCTCGGCGCCGATGCCGAAGAACGCCTCGACCGCGGCCAGCGCGACCGCCGCGTTGGCGGCCATGTGGGCGCCGTACATCGGCAGGAAGACGTCGGTGTACTCGCCGCCGAGGCCGCGCAGGGTCAGGTGCTGCCCGCCGACGGCGACCTCGCGGGAGACCACCCCGAACTCCATGCCCTCGCGGGCGACCGTGGCGTCCACCTCCACGGCCTTCTTGAGCAGCACCTGGGCGGCGTCCACCGGCTGCTGGGCGAGGATCACGGTGGCGCCCTGCTTGATGATCCCGCCCTTCTCCTGGGCGATCTCGGCGGGGGTGTTCCCGAGCCGGTCGGTGTGGTCCAGGCTGATCGGGGTGATCACGGCCACCGAGGCGTCGATGACGTTGGTGGCGTCCCAGGTGCCGCCCATGCCGACCTCGACCACGGCCACGTCCACCGGGGCGTCCGCGAAGGCCGCGTACGCCATGCCGGTCATGACCTCGAAGAAGGAGAGCCGGATGTCCTCGCGGGAGTCGACCAGCTCGATGTACGGCTTGATGTCCTGGTAGGTGTCGACGAACCGCTGGGCGTCGACGGGGGCGCCGTCCAGGCTGATGCGCTCGGTGATGAGCTGGACGTGCGGGCTGGTGTAGCGGCCGGTGCGCAGGTCGAAGGCCGCGAGCAGCGCCTCGATCATCCGGGAGGTGCTGGTCTTGCCGTTGGTGCCGGTGACGTGGATCGAGGGGTAGGCGCGCTGCGGCTCGCCGAGCACGTCCATCAGGCCGGCGATGCGCTTGACCGAGGGCTCGAGCTTGGTCTCGCCCCAGCGGGAGGCCAGCTCCTGCTCGACCTCCCGGAGGGCCTTGGCCAGCTCCGGGTCCTCGGGACGACTCGGTACCGGGTCGCCCTGGGGCGGTCCGGCCATCGCGCGCAGGGTGCGGCTGCCGGCCTCGATCACCGCCAGGTCGGGGTCGCGCTCGGTCTCCGCGTCGACGATGTCGTGGAACTCGTCGGGGATCTCGGGCTCGTCGAAACGGTCGTAGGCCTCGGGCTGCTCACTCACAGGGCCAGTCTACGGACGAGGGGCGGCGGGACCTTCGGCCCGGCCGTTTCGGGACCTTCGGCGGAAATGATGCCCGGATCGTTATGCAAGCCTTGCGGCAGAGGATTGGGGAACAAATGCCGCAGGCCAGCAGTAACAAGACGGCGTCCAGCCGGGACATCGGGATAGACCTGGGGACCGCGAACACCCTGGTCTACGCGCGCGGGCACGGGATCGTGCTGAATGAGCCGTCCGTGGTGGCCGTCAAGGCGGGCACGACCACGGCGCTGGCGGTGGGGACCGAGGCCAAGGAGACGATCGGCCGCACGCCGGGGTCGATCACCGCGATCCGCCCGCTGAAGGACGGCGTGATCTGCGACTACGAGGCCGCCGAGGAGATGATCCGGCACTTCGTGCGCAAGGCGGTGCCGGGGCGGCGGCCGCGGACCCGGATGGTGGTGTGCGTGCCGAGCGGGGTGACGCCGGTGGAGCGGCGGGCCATCGTGCACGCCTCGACCCGGGCGGGGGCCCGGGCGGTGCACCTGATCGAGGAGCCGATGGCGGCGGCGATCGGGGCGGGGCTGCCGGTCTCGGAGCCGCGCGGTTCGATGGTGGTGGACATCGGCGGCGGGACCACCGAGGTGGCGGTGATCTCGCTGGGCGGGATCGTCACCTCCCGCTCGCTGCGGGTGGGCGGGGACCGGCTGGACACCGCGATCATGGACTTCGTGCGCAAGGAGTACGGCCTGCTGATCGGCGAGCGGACCGCCGAGGACGTCAAGGTGGGCGTCGGTTCGGCCTGGCCGGTGCCGGACCGGCCGGAGCTGGAGGAGCGTACGTTCACGGTCCGCGGGCGGGAGAAGGTCGGCGGGATGCCCAGGACCCTGGAGCTGACCGCGCCGGACGTGCGGCGGGCGCTGGAGGAGCCGGTCGAGGCGGTGATCGCGGCGGTCCGGGCGACGCTGGAGGAGTGCCCGCCGGAGCTGTCGGGCGACGTGATGGAGCACGGCATCGTGCTGACCGGCGGCGGGGCGCTGCTGCCGGGGCTGGATCTGCGGATGGCCTCGGCCACCGGGATCCCGGTGTTCGTGGCGGACGACCCGCTGGACTGCGTGGCGCTGGGCTCGGGCAGGTGCGTGGAGGACCTGGACACGCTCAACACCCTGCTGGCGCCGGCCCGCGCGTAGCCGGTCAGCCCAGCGGCAGGGTGGCGACCACCTCGTAGGCCCCGTCGGTGCGGCGGGCGGTGAGCGTGCCGCCCAGGCTGCCGACGCGTTCGGACATGCTGGCGGTGCCGGAGCCGGCGGAGACGGGGGGCCGGCCGAGCGGTCCGCGCGGCGGCAGCGGGTTGCTGACCCCGATGCGCAGCCGGGTCCCGTCGGCGGCGACGGTGACCTCGACGGTCTGGCCGTGGGCGTGCTTGGCCGCGTTGGTGAGGCATTCCTGGACCACGCGGTAGACCGCGGCCTGGCGCAGCGGGGACAGGGACCGGGCCCGGTCGTCGACGGTGAGGCGGACCGGGGAGCCGGCCCGGGCGCTCTCCTCGGCCAGGGCCGGCAGGCCGTCCACGCCGGGGGTGGTGGCCCGCTCGCCGCGGGCCACGATGATGTCGTTGAGGACGAGGTGGGCGCGGCGGGCGGTCTCGGCGAGCTCGTCGAAGTCCTTCTCGTACGCCTTGCCGCGGGCCCGCAGCGCCAGGACCTCGGAGCGGACGGTCAGCAGGGTCAGTTCGCGGCCGACGAAGTCGTGCACGTCCCGGGCGACCGCGGTGCGTTCCTGCTGGACGGCCTGGAGGGCGGCGGCCTCGGCGCGCCGGGAGTCGAGCTCGCGGACCAGGTCGTGGCGGTAGGCGGCCATGCCGACGGCCGCGGCGAGCACGCCGATGGGCACGACCAGGCCGAGGAAGGCGCTGACCGTGTCGGCCTTGTGGACGGGCCAGCCGGGCAGGTTGAAGAGCAGGTAGGCGTACCCGATGTAGCCGAGGGTGCCGAGGACGGCGGCCCGGCGGCCCCGGTAGCGGCCCATGGAGTAGAGGGCGAACTGGATGAGGGTCAGCTCGTGCAGCCAGCCGATGAAGAGCAGGGCCGTCAGGTACGAGGCCCAGGGCGCGCGGCGGCGCAGCAGCAGGGTGCCCGCGCCGAGGGCGAGGACCAGCGCGGCGAGCGGGCCGTTGAGGGAGTTGTCCGCGGCGGCCAGGCCCGGCAGGTCGAGGCCCATGAGGGCGAAGCAGCTGAGCGCGGTCAGGGCGTCGAGGGCGCGGGGCGAGTCGCCCCAGCGGGCCGCGAGCCGGCGCGCGGCGGCGGCCGGTCGGCGCGCGGCGGCCGTCATCCGCTGGACGGCGGACTCGGCGGGCTTCGCGTGCATGTCCTCCATCATCCAAGGCGGGATGGCCGGATCCGGGTCGATATGCGGCCGAAATGAGTGAGATACGGCACTTTGGACCCTGCTGGGGCGGGACCTTCGGCAGGGCCTTCCGGCCCCGTCCGGGTGGACGCCCGGCCCTGCCGCCGCCGGGGGCCCGGTCCGTAGCGTCGGGAGAATGACCAGCGATCCCCTCCTGCGGCCCGCCGGGCGCCGGCTGTCCCTGCTGCTGCTCCTGGCCGGCCTGGCCGGCACGCTGGCCTCGGGCGTGCTCATGTACGACCGGGTGCGCGCGCTGGAGGACCCGCTCTTCAGCCCGGGCTGCAACATCAACGCGACCTTCAGCTGCGGGGACGTCATGTCCACCTGGCAGGGGAACCTGCTGGGCTTCCCGAACATGCTGCTGGGGGTGGGCGCCTTCGCGGCGCTGGCGGCGCTCGGGCTGGCGCTGCTGGCCGGGGCGGTCTTCCCGCGCTGGCTGTGGCGGGCCGTGTGGGCGGGGTGCGCGGCCGGGTTCGCCTTCACGGTGTGGCTGATCGGCCAGTGCCTGTACGTGATCGGGGCGCTCTGCCCGTGGTGCCTGCTGGTGTGGGCGGTGGTCCTGCCGCTCTTCTGGTACGTCACCCGCCACCTCGCCGCCCCGTCCTCGCGGCTGCGCCGACTGCCGCACTGGCTGGTCCCGGTCTGGATGTACGTGGTGGTCGTCACCCTGGTTTTCGTGCAATTCGGGAGTCGAGCACTCACGCCCTTTTAATAGGATGTTCGTTTGACTAATGAGTTCTGACTTCTGACTTCTGAAACGGCGGACGCCGGTCAGCCACGGGGACGTTCACGATGACCACTTCAACCACCGCAGCCCCGACGCGCCTTGCGCCGGACCGCCGCGGCGGCACCGGCGGCCGGTCCGGCCCGCTGGACCGGATACGGAGCAGCGGGGGCGCCGCCGCCTGGTCCTCCGCACTGCTGTCGATGGCCGCCTACTGCCTGGGCATGGCCGCCCACGGCACCTACCCCTTCGGGCAGGGCACGCGGGCCATGAACGACCTGCGCAACCAGTACGTGCCCTTCCACGCGTACCTGTGGGACATCCAGCACGGCACCGCCCAGGGCGACCTGCTCTTCAACTGGCAGAACGGCTACGGCAACGGCTTCCTCGGTGAGTTCTTCACCTACCTGGCCAACCCGTTCTCCTGGCTCACCGGCCTGTTCCCGCGCGAGTACGTCGACTTCCCCGTCTTCCTGGTCAGCCTCTTCAGCGTCGGCCTGGCCGCCGCCGTGATGACCGTCTTCCTCGGCCGGCTGCGGCCCGGCTCCCCCTGGCTGCGCGCCCTGCTCGGCACCGGCTACGCCACCTGCGGCTGGAGCATGATCGAGGGCGGCATCGTCCCCATGTGGATGTGGGGGCTGGTGGCCCTGCCGCTGCTGTGCCTGGCCGCCGACTACTGCCTCACCGAGCGCCGGTGGGTACTGGGCACGCTCTTCTTCGCGCTGTGCTGGTTCGCCAACTTCTACAGCGCCGCGATGGCCACCATCGGCGCCGTGCTCGTCCTGTTCCTGCGGCTGGCGACGGCCGAGGGCGACTGGCGCTACCGGGGCCGCGTCCTGGGGCGGGCCACCGCGATGGCGGTCACCGGCCTGCTGCTGGCCGCCCCCGCGGTCCTCGTCTCCGGCCAGGCCAGCGCCCAGTCCCAGCCCTCCGACAGCTATGTGGTGGGAGTCGGCACGGCGCCCCTGACCTACCTCGGCCTGCTGCTGCCCGGCAGCGTGCCGGAGCCCTCGGCGCCCAACGTCTTCACCGGCGTGCTCGTGCTGCTGCTGGTCCTGACGCTGCCCTTCCAGAGCAGGGTGCGGATCGGGGAGCGGGCCGGCTGGCTCGGCCTGATCGTGCTGACCGCCCTCTCCTTCGTCTGGACGCCCACCGCGAAGGTCTGGCAGGGCTTCACCCTCCCGCACGGCGCCCCCTTCCGGGAGAGCTTCGTGCTCAGCGGGCTGCTCGCGATGGCCGCCTGGATCTGCCTGGCCCACATGCCGCGCGCACGGGCCCTGCTCGGCGGCACGGCGCTGCTCGGCACCCTGGTCCTCCTGACCCGCAACACCCAGCCGGTCAACGAGTACGCGATCAAGGGCACGCTCGTCGGCGGCGCGGTCATCGCCGCCCTCCTGCTCGTGTACGTGCGGGGCCTGCGCCGGGCCGGCCGGACCCTGGTGGTCGGCGCCCTCGCCACCGCCGTCCTCGGCAGCACCGTCTACTCCGTCTACGCCGCCCACACGCTCTTCGACCCGGCCGCCCGCGGCTACACCACGGTCACCCAGACCATGAACGGGCTGGCCCACCGCGCCCGCGCGGCGGCCGTGGCCGAGCGGGACTGGCCCCGCTCCCGCACCGCCGTGGCCCCGGGCCTCTTCGTCACCAGCAACGACCCGATGCTCCTGGGCGTCGGGGGCGGCGGCTACTACAGCAGCTACGTCACCAAGGAAGCCGCGACCGGCCTGCGCGCGCTGGGCCTCGGCTACGCCCTGGGCGGCCGCAGCCTGCACCGGACCGACGACCCCTTCTTCAACGCGCTGATGGGCGTCGGCACGCTCCTCCAGCAGCAGCCGCACGGCGAGGTCACCGCCCGCAAGGCGCCCGCCGCACCGCTGCTCAGCCTCCGCAGCCCCGGCAGCGACCAGGCGTACGGCGCTCCGGCGGGCTCGGTCTGGGCACACCGCCAGGCCGCGCTCGGCGCGCAGGTGTACACCGTGCCGAAGCTCGCGTACACCCACGGCCCGCTCACCGGGCGCGGCCCCGACGGCTGGCACCTGGGACCGCGGGTCAAGGACCGGGCGTGGAGCTCCTTCACCGCCCAGTGCGCCCCCGGCGACCGGGCCTACCTCTACGCGCCCGGCTACTTCGGCATGGCCGTGGCCGACGGCGGGCAGCCCTTCGGCACCAGCGCCTACCCGCCGAGCGTGCTCAACCCCGTGAAGTTCCTGGGCACCGTCCCCGCGGACGGCACGCTCCGCTTCGCCCTCGGCGCCACCCGGCCCGGCCAGGTGCTCCCGTACGACGCGGTGGGCTGCATGAACCCGGGGGCCCTCGACCGGGCCGTGGCCGGGCTCCAGGAGAAGGCCCCGGAGAAGATCTCCGTCACCGGCCACGGCATCGCGGCCGAGCTGCCCCGCGGCAGCCGCGGCACGGCCGTGGTGGCCGTCCCCGCCATCCAGGGCTGGAGCTGCTCGGTGAACGGCGGGGCCAACCGCCCGCCGGTCTCGTACCAGGGCCTGCTGGGCGTCCCGCTGGGCGCCGGCGCGGACCGGCTGTCCTGCTCGTACACGCCGCCGGGGCTGAACGCCGGGCTCGCCGGCACCGGCCTCGGCGTCCTGGCCCTGGGCGGCGTCCTCCTGGCCCCCATGGTCCGCCGCCGCCGCAACGTCCGGCGCGGCTAGGCCGGCCCACCACCAGGAACGGGGAAGGCCCCCGCACCCTTCGCAGGGGGCGGGGGCCTTCTCGTCGTGCGGCCGGGATCAGGCCTCCGGCAGGGCCGCCAGCTGGGCCTCGATGCGGGTGATGTCCGCCTCGGCCTTCGACAGGCGCGCCTTGATCTTGTCCACGACGTTGTCGGGGGCCTTGGCCAGGAAGGCTTCGTTCCCCAGCTTGGCCTCGGCCTGCTGCTTCTCCTTCTGCGCCGCGGCCAGGTCCTTGGCCAGGCGCTTGCGCTCTGCCGCCACGTCGATCGTGCCCGAGAGGTCCAGCGCGACCGTGGCGCCGGCCACCGGCAGGGTGGCGGTGGCGCTGAAGCCCTCGCCCTCCGGCTGGAGGCGCAGCAGCTGACGGATCGCGCCCTCGTGGGCGGCCAGCGGGGTACCGGCCAGGTCCAGGCGGGCCGGGACCTTCTGGCCCGGCTGCAGGCCCTGGTCGGCACGGAACCGGCGGACCTCGGTGACGACCGCCTGGAGGTTCTCGATCTCGGCCTCGGCGGCCTCGTCGCGGAAGCCGCTGTCCGAGGGCCACTCGGCGATCACGATGGACTCGCGGCCGGTGAGCGTGGTCCACAGCGTCTCGGTGACGAAGGGGACGACCGGGTGCAGCAGGCGCATCAGGACGTCCAGGACCTCGCCCAGGACCCGGCCGGAGGCCTTGGCCGCCTCGCCGCCCGCGAAGAAGGTGGTCTTGGACAGCTCGACGTACCAGTCGAAGACCTCGTCCCACGCGAAGTGGTAGAGGGAGTCCGACAGCTTCGAGAACTGGTAGTCCTCGTAGAAGGCGTCGACCTCGGCCACCGTCTTGTTCAGACGGGACAGGATCCAGCGGTCGGTGGCCGACAGCTGCTCGACCGGCGGCAGTTCGCCCTCGATCGTCGCGCCGTTCATCAGCGCGAAGCGGGTGGCGTTCCAGATCTTGTTGGCGAAGTTGCGGGAGGCCTGGACCCAGTCCTCGCCGATCGGCACGTCGATGCCCGGGTTGGCGCCCTTGGCCAGCGTGAAGCGGACCGCGTCGGAGCCGTACTTGTCCATCCAGTCCAGCGGGTTGACCGCGTTGCCGAAGGACTTCGACATCTTCTTGCCGAACTGGTCGCGGACCATGCCGTGCAGGGCGATGGTGTGGAACGGCGGGGTGCCGTCCATCGCGTACAGGCCGAACATCATCATCCGGGCGACCCAGAAGAAGAGGATGTCGTAGCCGGTGACCAGGACGGAGTTCGGGTAGAACTTCGCCAGGCTCTCGGTCTGCTGCGGCCAGCCGAGGGTGGAGAAGGGCCACAGGCCCGAGGAGAACCACGTGTCGAGCACGTCGGTGTCCTGGTGCCAGCCCTCGCCGGCCGGCGGCTGCTCGTCCGGTCCGACGCAGACGACCTCGCCGTTCGGGCCGTACCAGACCGGGATGCGGTGGCCCCACCACAGCTGGCGCGAGATGCACCAGTCGTGGAGGTTGTCGACCCAGTCGAAGTACCGCTTCTCCATCTCCTGCGGGTGGATCTTGACCTTGCCGTCGCGGACCGCGTCACCGGCGGCCTTGGCGAGCGGGCCGACCTTGACCCACCACTGCATCGACAGGCGCGGCTCGATGGTGGTCTTGCAGCGCGAGCAGTGGCCCACGGAGTGGACGTACGGACGCTTCTCGGCGACGATCCGGCCCTCGGCGCGCAGCGCGGCGACGATGGCGGAGCGGGCCTCGAGCCGGTCCAGGCCCTGGAAGGGGCCGGGGGCGGTGATGATGGCGCGCTCGTCCATGACGGCGAGGTTGGCCAGGCCGTGGCGCTGGCCGATCTCGAAGTCGTTCGGGTCGTGGGCCGGGGTCACCTTGACGGCGCCGGTGCCGAACTCCGGGTCGACGTGCGTGTCGGCGACGACCGGGATGGAGCGGTCGGTCAACGGGAGCTTGATCTGGCGGCCGACCAGGTGCCGGTACCGCTCGTCGTCCGGGTGGACGGCCACGGCGGTGTCGCCGAGCATCGTCTCGGCGCGGGTGGTCGCGACGACCAGGCTGTCCTCGCCCTCGCCGTAGCGGATGGAGACCAGCTCGCCGTCGTCGTCCTGGTACTCGACCTCGATGTCCGAGATCGCGGTCAGGCAGCGCGGGCACCAGTTGATGATGCGCTCGGCGCGGTAGATCAGCTCGTCGTCGTACAGCTTCTTGAAGATGGTCTGGACGGCCTCGGACAGGCCCTCGTCCATGGTGAAGCGCTCGCGGCTCCAGTCGACGCCGTCGCCGAGGCGGCGCATCTGGCCGGAGATCTGACCGCCGGACTCGGCCTTCCACTGCCAGACGCGCTCGACGAAGGCCTCCCGGCCCAGGTCGTGGCGGGACTTGCCCTCCTTGGCGAGCTCGCGCTCGACGACGTTCTGCGTGGCGATGCCGGCGTGGTCCATGCCGGGCTGCCACAGCGTCTCGAAGCCCTGCATGCGCTTGCGGCGGGTGAGGGCGTCGATGAGCGTGTGCTCGAAGGCGTGGCCCAGGTGGAGGGAGCCGGTGACGTTCGGCGGCGGGATGACGATGGTGTACGCGGGCTTGTCACTGGCCGGGTCGGCCGTGAAGTAACCGCGCTCTACCCAGCGCTCGTACAGCTTCCCCTCTACCTCGGCCGGCGCGTACTGGGTCGGCAGTTCGGAGTTCGGGGCGCTTGGCTGCTGCTGAGTGTTCTCGGTCACGGGGCACAGTTTAGAGGCGTCACGGTCTCGTCATGAAACCGGAATAGGCCTCCCCCGGGGACCGGGCGGGACGCGGCTTCCGCCAGGATGTCAGGAGCACCTAAAGACTTCCTGGAGGGGACGCAGGACATGAGCTACAACCAGCCGGGCCCGTACGGGGCGCCGCAGCCGCAGCAGCCGGGGCCGTACGGTGGTCAGCCCAACCCGTACGGGCAGCAGCCGGGCCAGCCGGCCCCCGGGTACGGCTACCCCCAGCAGCCGGGCCAGCCGGCCCCGGGCTACGGCTACCCGCAGCAGCCCCCGCAGGGCGTCCCGCCGCAGCCCCAGCCCGGCTACGCCTACCCGCCCCAGCAGCCGCAGTACCCGGGCCAGCCGCAGCCGCCGTACGGCATGCAGCCCCCCGCGCCGCGCAAGAAGAGCAAGGCCGGCCCCATCCTGATCACCCTGGTCGTCCTGGCGGCGGTCGGCGGCGGCGCGTACTGGTTCCTGAACAAGGGCGGCGCCGACATCGACGAGGCCACCAAGGGCTACAAGCTGGCGTTCCCGGCGTCGGTCGACACGTACAAGGGCAAGGGCAAGCCCGAGTCGGACGCGGACATGAAGCCCGAGGCCAAGACCAAGGCCGAGGCGATCGGCGTGAAGGACCCGCACAGCGCTGGTGCCGCGTACGCCAACGGCACCGACGCCAAGAGCAAGCAGCTGCTCGCCAACGGACTCTGGGGCCAGATCGCCGACCCCGAGAAGGCCGTCGACGGGTACTTCGACAGCGTTGGCAAGGGCCAGGACGCCGACAAGGTCTCGTACAAGTACGAAGTCGTGGGCAGCCCGCGGGAGTTCCACCCGGACGGCTTCAAGGGCGCCGTACTGAAGTGCGCCAACATCAAGGCCACGCGCGTCAAGGACGTCCCGGGAATGGAGAAGGCCCCCAAGGAACTGCAGGCCCCCACCTGCGTCTGGGGCGACTACTCCACCCTGGTCGGTGTGCAGGTCGTCGACCCGACCGTCGCCCTCCTCGGCGGCGCCAGCGCCTCCCTGGAGGACGTCTCGGCCCTGGCGGCAAAGCTCTACAACACGGGCCGCACCAAGGCCTGATCGCACGCGAAAAGGGGCGCTCCTCCCGGTCGGGAAGGGCGCCCCTTTCGTTGGGCTGGTGGTTACGCCGACTTCTCGTGGGGGCCCTGTTCGTTGGGGACGATGCGGGGGACGAGGGTCGGGTTGACGTTGGAGCGGACCACGTCGGCGGTGATGACCACGCGGGCGACGTCCTTGCGGGAGGGGACCTCGTACATCACGGACATCAGCACCTCCTCCATGATGGCGCGCAGACCGCGCGCGCCGGTCTGGCGGAGGATGGCCTGGTCGGCGATGGCCTCCAGGGCCCCCCGCTCGAAGTCCAGCTCGACGCCGTCGAGTTCGAAGAGCCGCTGGTACTGCTTCACCAGCGCGTTGCGCGGCTCGATCAGGATCTGCAGCAGCGCCTCGCGGTCCAGGTTGTGGACCGAGGTGATGACGGGGAGACGGCCGATGAACTCGGGGATCATCCCGAACTTCACCAGGTCCTCCGGCATGACCTCCTGGAACTGGTCGCTCGCCTCGATCTCGCGCTTGGAGCGGATCGTGGCCCCGAAGCCGATGCCCTTGGCCCCCGCACGCGACTCGATGATCTTCTCGAGGCCGGCGAAGGCGCCGCCCACGATGAAGAGCACGTTGGTCGTGTCGATCTGGATGAACTCCTGGTGGGGGTGCTTGCGGCCGCCCTGCGGCGGGACCGAGGCGGTCGTCCCCTCCAGGATCTTCAACAGGGCCTGCTGGACGCCCTCACCGCTCACATCGCGGGTGATCGACGGGTTCTCGCTCTTGCGGGCGACCTTGTCGATCTCGTCGATGTAGATGATCCCGGTCTCGGCCTTCTTGACGTCGTAGTCGGCCGCCTGGATCAGCTTGAGCAGGATGTTCTCGACGTCCTCGCCGACGTACCCCGCCTCCGTCAGCGCCGTCGCGTCGGCAATGGCGAAGGGGACGTTGAGCATCCGGGCGAGCGTCTGGGCCAGCAGCGTCTTGCCCGACCCGGTGGGGCCGAGCAGCAGGATGTTGGACTTGGCGAGCTCGATCGCGTCGTCCCGGCCCTGCGCGCCGCCGTTCTCGCCGGCCTGGACGCGCTTGTAGTGGTTGTACACAGCGACGGAGAGCGCCTTCTTCGCCGGCTCCTGGCCGACGACGTAGCTCTCCAGGAACTCGTAGATCTCGCGCGGCTTGGGAAGTTCCTCCCACCGCACTTCCGAGGTCTCCGCGAGTTCCTCTTCGATGATCTCGTTGCAGAGGTCGATGCACTCGTCGCAGATGTACACACCGGGACCTGCGATGAGCTTCTTCACCTGCTTCTGGCTCTTCCCGCAGAACGAGCACTTGAGCAGGTCGCCGCCGTCACCGATGCGTGCCACGAGGTGCTTCCCCTTCGCCTGGGAGACGCCTGGTTCAGCGCTCCTGGTGCCTCATATCCGACGGTACCTTGCCGGGGCCCCCGTACGGGGGCCCCTTGACGTGGTTCACATCGCCGTCCCGGCGGTGTGAACCACGTCAAGGTCCCGGAAGGATCAGATGTTGTTCATCTTCCGGGTGGTGACGATCTGGTCGACCAGACCGTAGGCCAGCGCGTCCTCGGCCGTGAGGATCTTGTCGCGCTCGATGTCCTCACGGATCTTCTCGATCGGGGTCGAGGAGTGCTTGGCCAGCATGGACTCCAGCTGGTCGCGCATGCGCAGGATCTCGTTGGCCGCGATCTCCAGGTCGGAGAGCTGCTCACGGCCGGTGCCGCCGGAGGGCTGGTGGATCAGCACACGGGCGTTGGGCAGGGCCATGCGCTTGCCGGGGGTGCCGGCGGCGAGCAGGACCGCGGCGGCCGAGGCGGCCTGGCCCATGCAGACCGTCTGGATGTCCGGCTTCACGAACTGCATCGTGTCGTAGATGGCCGTGAGCGCGGTGAAGGAGCCGCCCGGGCTGTTGATGTAGATCGAGATGTCGCGGTCCGGGTCCATCGACTCCAGGCACAGGAGCTGCGCCATGACGTCGTTGGCCGAGGCGTCGTCGATCTGCACGCCGAGGAAGATCACGCGCTCTTCGAAGAGCTTGGCGTACGGGTCGTACTCGCGCACGCCCTGCGAGGTGCGCTCGACGAAGCGCGGCACGATGTACCGGTTGTCCACCTGGGCGCCGGTGTAGAGGCCGCTCGCGGAGAGGTTGTTCTGCATGTGGGTGTTCACCATCCTGTGGCGTTCTGCGGGCTGTCGGCCGGGTTTCTGGGCGAGGCTCAGGCCCCGGTGCCGCCGCCGCCCGGCACGTTGGACGCGGCAGAGATGATCTCGTCGATGAGGCCGTACTCCTTGGCCTCCTCCGCGGTGAACCAGCGGTCGCGGTCGCCGTCGCGGATGATCGCCTCGACGGTCTGGCCGGAGTGGTGCGCGGTGATCTCGGCCATCCGCTGCTTGGTGCGCAGCAGGTACTGGGCCTGGATCTTGATGTCGGAGGCGGTGCCGCCGATGCCGGCCGAGCCCTGGTGCATCAGGATGTCGGTGTTCGGCAGGGAGAAGCGCTTGCCCGCGGTGCCGCCGGTCAGCAGGAACTGGCCCATGGAGGCGGCCATGCCCATGCCGATGGTGACCACGTCGTTCGGGATGTACTGCATGGTGTCGTAGATCGCCATGCCCGCGGTGACCGAGCCGCCGGGGCTGTTGATGTACAGGTAGATGTCCTTCTCGGGGTCCGCGGCGAGGAGGAGCAGCTGCGCAGTGATCTTGTTGGCGATGTCGTCGTCGACCTGCTGGCCGAGGAAGATGATGCGCTCGCCGAGCAGCCGGTTGTACACATGGTCGCCGAGGCCACCACCGATGGACGGCTCACCCGCGGCGTAAGGCATCAGATTCGTCACGTATCCACCTGCTCGTCTCCGACGGCCGGCAACGGCCGTCTCAGCGTCTCGTTCAGAGGGCAGTGCCCTGCTATTCATGGACCCTAACGCGCAGGTCGGACAACGCCATCCCGCTTCCCTAACTGTTCGCTGGGAGCGCAAGGTCCCCCGGGCTCCCGGAGGGCGGCCGCCGGGGCCCCCGCGAGGTACGCCGGAGGGCCCGGACGCGGCTGCGTCCGGGCCCTCCGTACGTGACGGTGCGGGCCGTGGGCGGGCCTGGTCGGCCGCCCGCGTCCGGCAGGTCCTACTTGGCCTCGTCGGCCTCGTCGGCCTGGCCCTCGGCGGCCTCGACGACGGCCTCGGCGATCTCTTCCTCGTCCTCGTCGGACAGGTCGACGACCTCGCCGTTGGTGTCGGTCACCTTGGCGACCTCGACGACGGCCGCGAGGGCCTTGCCGCGGGCGACCTCGCCGACCAGCATCGGGACCTGGCCACCCTCGACGACGGCCTGGGCGAACTGGTCGGGGGACATGCCGGAGGAGGCGGCGCGACGCATGAGGTGCTCGGTGAGCTCCTCCTGGTTCACGTTCAGCTTCTCCTTGTTGACGAGCTCGTCGAGGACGAACTGCGTCTTGATGCCCTTGACGGCCTGCTCGGAGGTCTCGGCGTCGAACTCCTCGACCGTCTTGCCCTGGATCTCGAGGTACTTCTCGAGGGTCAGGCCCATCTGGCCGAGCTGGTGGTGCTCCAGGTTGTGCTTGCGGGTGTTGACCTCGTCCTCGAGCAGCTTCTCGGGGATCGGCACCTCGACGAGCTCCAGCAGCTTCTCCAGGACGCGCTCCTGGGCCTGCGTGGCCTGGTCGTACTGCTTCATGTTCTCGAGGCGCTTGCGGCTGTCCGCCTTCAGCTCCTCGAGGGTGTCGAACTCGCTGGCCAGCTGGGCGAAGTCGTCGTCCAGGGCCGGCAGCTCCTTGGCGGCGACCTGGGTGACCTTGACGGTGACCTCGGCGTCCTTGCCCTCGGCGGAGCCGCCCTTCAGCTGGGAGGTGAAGGTGGTCTCGCCACCGGCCTCCAGGCCCTTCACGGCCTCGTCGATGCCGTCGAGGAGCTCGCCCGAGCCGATGGTGTACGAGACACCGGAGGCGACGCCGTCGGGCAGCACCTCGCCGTCGACCTTGGCCTCGAGGTCGATCGTGACGACGTCGCCGTCGGCGGCGGCGCGCTCGACCGGGTTGGTGGACGCGAAGCGGTTGCGCAGCTGCTCGACCGACTTCTCGACGTCCTCGTCGCTGACCTCGACCGCGTCGACCTCGACCTCGATGCCGGAGTAGTCCGGGATCTCGATGGCCGGGCGGACGTCGACCTCGGCGGTGAAGTTCAGCGTCTCGCCGTCCTTCAGCTCGGTGATGTCGACCTCGGGCTGGCCCAGGACGTTCAGCTCGGCCTCGTTGACCGCGGCGGTGTAGAACTTCGGGAGGGCGTCGTTGACGGCCTCCTCCAGGACGGCACCGCGGCCGAAGCGCTGGTCGATGACCCGGGCCGGGATCTTGCCCTTGCGGAAGCCCTTGACCGTGACCTGCTGGTTGATCTTCTTGTACGCCGCGTCGAGGCTGTCCTTGAGCTCCTCGAAGGGCACCTCGACAGTGAGCCGAACCCGGGTCGGGTTCAGGGTCTCCACGGCGCTCTTCACGGTTAGGTCTCCTTGTGGCTGACTTCTGGGGTTCTGCCGACGCCGCGCGGTTGCGGCGGATCAGCGGATCGGGCCCGGTACATCAGACACACGGGCACGCAGCTTGCATAGTAACCGCAAGCACGAGTCGGCCCACAACGCGATCTTGCAGGGACGCCGGACGCGCGGAGGGAAAGAAGTGCGAGGTGCTGCTGGTCGGGGTGGCCGGATTCGAACCGACGACCTTCCGCTCCCAAAGCGGACGCGCTACCAAGCTGCGCCACACCCCGTCGGTGCGACACGTAGGGTACATGCCCGCGGACGGTCCGACGCGACGCTTCCGACACCGCGAACGGGGTGTGCACGCTCCGGCACGGACCCGCTAGGATGCTCTTCGTGCCGTGACCCCTGGTCCCGGTGCCCTTGTGCGGGCGTAGCTCAATGGTAGAGCCCTAGTCTTCCAAACTAGCTACGCGGGTTCGATTCCCGTCGCCCGCTCCACGACCGTGAGCCGGTCCCCTCCGGGGGGCCGGCTCTCGGCGTTTCAGAACTTGATGTCCGCGATGGTGTCGGCCAGGGACGTCAGGAAGCGGTTGACGTCGGGTGCGACGGAACTCGACGCGAGGAAGAAGCCGAACAGCACGGCGACCAGGGCGGGACCGCCCTTGATGTTCTTGCTGCGGATCATCATCACCAGAATGATCGCCAACAGAACCACCACTGACAGCGAAATGGCCACGTCTCATCACACCCTCGGTCGGTCCCTGGTCGGCCCGGGGCATACGGCCGCGCACACCCCCTGCCCTCATCGTGCCACCAACGGAGCCCCGCTATACGCCCCGTGACGAATCGTCGGCAAAGGATTCCGGCCAACTGCGTGTGCCCGAGGCATGTTTCGAGCAGCCGCCAGGCCCCCGGGGCGGTCAGTGGCCGGGGCCGAGCCCCAGCAGCGAGCGGACCCGGGCGTACTTGGCGGCCAGCCGCTCGCGGGTGGCGTCGTCGAGGACGGAGAGCCGGGCGGGGTCGGCGTTGTGGGCGAGGTCGGCCTCCTTGACGAGGAGGGCGCCGGGGGTCGCCAGGATCCGGGCGGTGTACGCCTCGACGGGCTCGCCCGGGCGCTTGGTGACGGCCAGCACCATGGCCTTGACCTCGCCCGGGAGCTCGGCGGATTCCAGCCACGCCGCGCTGAGGGCGTCGTCCTCGACGGCGTCGTGCAGCCAGGCGGCGGCCTGCTGCCGCTCGCTGCCGCCGCGGGCCCGGACCCCGGCCGCGACGGCCGCCAGGTGTTCGGCGTACGGCCGGCCGGCCTTGTCGGTCTGGCCCTCGTGGGCCGCCCGGGCGATCCGCTCGACCTCGGCGAGGCTCAGGTGCGGCACGGCTTCATCCCCCTGTCCGGCGGGCCGCGGCGCGCAGGGCGCGCGCGACGGTGCGTACGTCGTCCTGCGTGGTCCGCCAGTTGGAGAACGCGGCGCGCAGGGCCGCGGTTCCCCCGTACACCGTCGGGGTGACGAAGACCTCGGGGGCGACGGCCTCGCGCAGGGCGGCGAGCCGGGCCGGGGTGGGGTCCTCGGCGAGGGTGAAACAGACGACGTTGAGCCGTACGGGGGCCAGCAGCCGGAAGGCGTCGTCGGCGGCGAGCGCGTCCCCCAGGGCGCGGGCCCCGGCGATGTTCCGCTCGACGATCTCGGCGTGCCCGGCCCGGCCGTAGGCGGCGAGGGTGAACCAGGCGGCCAGGGCGCGCAGCCGGTGGGAGTTCTCGGGGGTGAGGTGCACCAGGTCGGGGTGGTCGCCGAGCGGGCCGAGGTAGGCGGCGGAGTTCTGGAAGACCCGGGCCTGGAGGTCGGGGCGGCGGGTGAACTGGACGGCGCTGTCGTAGGGGACGTTCAGCCACTTGTGGAGGTCGACGCAGACCGAGTCGGCGAGGCCGAGGCCGTCGGTGAGCCGGGCGTGGGCGGGCACCAGGCCCGCGAAGGCGCCGAAGGCGGCGTCGGTGTGCAGCCAGACGTCGTGGCGCTCGCGCAGCGCGGCCAGGGCGCGCAGGTCGTCGAAGTCGACGGTGTTGACCGTACCGGCGTTGGCGACGACCACGGCGGGGCCGGCGTGGGCGGTCAGCGCGCGGTCCAGGGCCGCCGGGTCGACGGCCTCCCGGCCGGGCAGGGTGGCCACCCGGACGAGTGAGGCGCGGCCCAGCCCGAGCAAGGACAGGGCCTTGGCGATGGAGGAGTGCGGGGCCCCGGAGAAGACCCTGACCCGCCCGAGGGCGGCCACGCCGTCCTCGGCCACGTCCACGCCCAGGCGCTCGCCGAGCCATTCCCGGGCGATGGCGAGGCCGACGGTGTTCGAAAGGGTGGCACCGCTGACGAGGGTGCCGTGCTGGTCCTCCGGGAGGCCGAAGAGGTCCCGGAGCCAGCCGACGGTCTCCCGCTCCAGCTGCTGGCCGCCGGGGTCGAGGGAGGAGTTGGAGTTCTGGTCGTAGGCGGCGGTGAGCCAGTCGCCGGCCAGGGCGGCGGGGGTGGCTCCGCCGGTGACGAAGCCGAGGTATCTGGGGCCCGCGCCGGCCGACAGCCTTGCTGCCCAGCGGGTCTCGAAGGCCTCCAGGGCCGCGGCCGTGCCCTTGCCGGCTGCCGGGAGGGGGGTGGGGGGCGGGGCGTCGTACGCCGGTACGACGGGGCGGGCCGCCAGGCCGTCGAGGGTTGCCACGGCGTGCCGCCGGGTCGCTTCCAGCAGGTCGGGGAGGTCGGCCAGGTCGGCGGCGAGTACGGGGTCCATGGGCGGACCGTACGTCGGGCCCCTTGCCCGGGCCCGGGCCAATCGCCGCGAAGTGGCCGGTGGCGGTGTCGGTGCCTGTTCCTTGGCCCATGCCTTGGCCTTGGCCCATGCCGTGGCCGTGGCCGTGGCCAAGGCCGTGGCCGTGGCCAAGGCCGTGGCCGTGGCCGGTGCCTTGGCCTTGGCCGGTGCCTTGGCCTTGGCCGGTGCCGTGGCCCTGGCGGGTGGGTGGGGTGGCCGCTGCGCGGAGCTGGTCCCCTCCCCGCCCCTTCCCGAAACCGTGGGCTCCGCCCCCGGACCCCCGGAGCCCGGGCGCTGCCGCGCCGGGCCTTTCGGGGCTCCGCCCCGGACCCCGCGCCTCAAACGCCGGCGAGGCTGGATGTACCGGACCCATTGGCCATGCCGAGGGCGGTCGTGGTGTGTGGGGAGTGCTGCTTGACGGGGGTGGCAGGCTGGACCGGAGGCAGGCCCGGGCCGTGGGTGGCCGAAGGCCACGGCGAAGCCGCGAAGCCCACGGGGTGGGCCTGCCGCAGGGCCTGCAGGCCACCCCCGTCAAGCAGCGCGGGGACCCGCACACCACGACCGCCCGCCCGGGCAGCCCGCAGGACCAGCCCCCTACACCGACCGCCTGATCAACAACAGCGCCCGGTCGTCGTTCACGTCCTTCGCGACCTTTTCGATCAGGTGCCAGGCGGCGCCTTCGAAGCCGGAGGAGACGTAGCGGTCGGCTTCGCCGGTGAGGCGGTCGATGCCTTCGCTGATGTCGCGGTCGGCGGTCTCGACGAGGCCGTCGGTGAAGAGCATCAGGACGTCCCCGCGGCGCAGGCTGCCGCGGACGGGGGTGAACTCGGCGCCGTCGTAGACCCCGAGCAGCGGGCCCTCGCCGGACTTCTCCTCCCAGCGGCCGGTGCCCGCGCTGAGCTGGAGCGCGGGCAGGTGGCCGGCGGAGAGCAGTTCGTAGTCGCCGGTCTCCAGGTCCAGGACGAGGTGGACGGAGGTGGCGAAGCCCTCGTCCCAGTCCTGGCGGAGCAGGTAGCCGTTGGCGGCGGGCAGGAAGTCGGCCGGCGGCAGCGAGCCGAGCAGCCCCCCGAAGGCGCCGGACAGGAGCAGGGCCCGGGAGCCGGCGTCCATGCCCTTGCCGGAGACGTCGGTGAGGACGACCTCCAGGGTGCGGCCGCCGCCGGTGCGGGCGGCGACCACGAAGTCTCCGGAGAAGGACTGGCCGCCGGCCGGCCGCAGGGCCATCTCCCGGTGCCAGCCGCGCGGCAGGGCCGGCAGCTTGCTCTGCACCCGGATCCGCTCGCGCAGGTCGAAGAGCATGGTGCCGCCGCGCCGCCAGGGCACCCCGACGCGGCTGCGGAACTGCGCGATGATCAGCCCGAAGAACCCGCAGGCGGCGACCACCAGCACGGTGCCGGGGGTGACCCGCCCGGGGCCCTGCGTATAGGGGCCGAGCACCAGCGACTCGACGATCAGCGCGGTCGCCGCCGCGGCGTACAGGCCCAGCAGGGAGGCGGGGCGCAGCACCAGCCCGCCCGCGACGATCGGCAGGACCAGCGCGGAGGGCGCGAACCAGACCGGCATCGTGGTGGTGCCGAGGGCGATCGCGGGAATGGTCAGGAAGAGTCCGGTGAAGGCGATCCAGTCGGAGCCGTCACCGCGGAAGTAGTCGACGGCGGACCGGCGCAGGCCGGTCCTGGCCCGGTGCGCGGCCTTGCGCGCCCGTGCCACCAGCGATTCCACGCGTGCTCCGGCCATTGCTTCGGGACCCTATCCATCCTGCCTGTGTGCGTGCAGGGGTACCCCCGCACATCGTCACCTCAGCGCTGCTGGCAGGCGGGACACCAGAAGAGGTTGCGGGCGGCCAGGCCGGCGGTGCGGATCTCGCCGCCGCAGACCAGGCAGGGCTGTCCGACCCGGCGGTAGACGTAGACCTCGCCGCCGTGGTCGTCGACCCGCGGCGGGCGGCCCATGGCCTCGGGGGTGTGCTCGGGCCGGACGGTGTCGATGCGGTTGTTCCGGACGCCCTCGCGCATCAGGCCGGCCAGGTCCGCCCACATCGCGTCCCACTCGCTGCGGGCCAGGTCCTTGCCGGCCCGGTAGGGGTCGATGCCGTGCCGGAAGAGCACTTCCGCGCGGTAGACGTTGCCGATGCCGGCGACGACCTTCTGGTCCATGAGGAGGGCGGCGACGGTGGTGCGGCTGCGGGAGATCCGGTGCCAGGCGCGGTCCGCGTCGTCGGCGGGGCGCAGCGGGTCGGGGCCCAGCCGCTGGTGTATCGCCTGCTTCTCGGCCTCGGTGATCAGTGCGCAGGCGGTGG
Organism: Streptomyces sp. NPDC089919; assembly: GCF_040684615.1. Lineage (NCBI taxonomy): Bacteria > Bacillati > Actinomycetota > Actinomycetes > Kitasatosporales > Streptomycetaceae > Streptomyces > Streptomyces sp. NPDC089919. The sequence goes on along the minus strand of NZ_JBFBGK010000049.1, from coordinate 27,040 downwards.
GGCCGCGCAGGTCGGCGTAGTGGGCGTCGCCGGCCAGCCGCATCCGGACGGTGTCGGTGGCGGGCGGTGCGGGGGCCGGGCCGAGGGCGTACTTGCCGAAGAGCCCGAGGTGGACGTGGATCCAGTCGCCGCCGAAGTCGAGGAAGAGGTGCTTGCCGTGGGCCTCGGCGCCCTCGAGGGTGCGGCCGTCGACGAGGGCCGCGCTCTCGGCGAAGCGGCCCTGCGGGCTGCTGACCGCGACCGGCCGGGCCGCGAAGCGCTCGGCGTGGTCCTGGGCGAGGCGGTGGATCGTATGCCCCTCGGGCACGGCTGCTCTCCTCGGGTGGACACGGCCGTGCCGCCGGACCCCGGGTCCGGCGGCACGCGGGTGTTACTTGTCCTGCGGGTGGTGGGCCGGGATGGGGGGCAGCTCGCCGGTCTCCTCGTAGCGGGAGAGCATGTCGATGCGGCGCGTGTGGCGCTCCTCGTCCGAGTACGGCGTGTTGAGGAAGGCCTCGATGAAGCTGACGGCCTCGGCCTCGGTGTGCATGCGGCCGCCGACGGAGATGACGTTGGCGTTGTTGTGCTCACGGCCGAGCTGGGCGGTCTGGACGCTCCAGGCCAGTACGGCGCGGACGCCCTTGACCTTGTTGGCGGCGATCTGCTCGCCGTTGCCGGAGCCGCCGATCACGATGCCCAGGCTCGCCGGGTCGGCGGCGGTCTTCTCCGCGGCCCGCAGGCAGAAGGGGGGGTAGTCGTCGACGGCGTCGTAGATGTGGGGCCCGCAGTCGACGGGCTCGTGGCCGTTGTTCTTGAGCCAGTCCACGAGGACGTTCTTGAGCTCAAAACCGGCATGGTCGGATCCGAGGTACACGCGCATGACTCGAGTGTGGCACGAGGCCGACCTGGGACGACGCCGGGGTGTCGCGTAAGTCACGCCGAAAGCTCAAGTAATCCCTAAGTACCCAGTTGAGGGGCGTTGGGACTTTCGTCCAAGCCTTACGTCCCCGGCAACGATCCGGAATCAGGGTCTTCCGTCCCGGTGAACAGCGGGTTTGAATGCCCGGGCTCGCACCCCGAGAACCTAAGGATTCGTCCATGAGCTCTTCGACGACCCTTCAGAAGGCAGGCGGCTCCTCCGGTGACCCCGGCGCCCCGCAGTCTTCCGACGGTCTGAAGGCCGGTCTCAAGAACCGCCACCTGTCCATGATCGCCATCGGCGGCGTGATCGGCGCGGGGCTGTTCGTCGGCTCCTCCGGCGGCATCGCCAAGACCGGTCCGGCCATCCTGATCTCCTACGCGCTGGTCGGCGCGATGGTGGTCTTCGTGATGCGCATGCTCGGTGAGATGGCCGCGGCCAGCCCGAACTCGGGCTCGTTCTCGGCGTACGCCGACCGCGCGCTGGGCCGCTGGGCCGGCTTCTCCATCGGCTGGCTGTACTGGTTCTTCTGGGTGGTCGTGCTCGCGGTGGAGGCCACCGCCGGCGCCAAGATCCTCGAGGGCTGGATCCCGGCCGTCCCGCAGTGGGGCTGGGCGCTGATCGTGATGGTGGTGCTGACCGCCACGAACCTCGCCTCGGTCTCCTCGTACGGCGAGTTCGAGTTCTGGTTCGCGGGCATCAAGGTCGTGGCCATCGGCGCCTTCGTGATCGTCGGCGGGCTGGCCGTGTTCGGCGTGCTGCCGGGCTCGGACAACCCGGGCGCGGGCTTCGCGCACCTGACGGACACCGGCGGCTTCATGCCGCACGGCGCCGGCTCGATCCTGACCGGCGTGCTGATGGTCGTCTTCTCCTTCATGGGCTCCGAGATCGTCACGCTGGCCGCCGGCGAGTCCGAGGACCCGCGCCGCGCGGTCACCAAGGCCACCAACTCGGTGATCTGGCGGATCGGCGTCTTCTACCTGGGCTCGATCCTGATCGTGCTCTGCCTGCTGCCGTGGAACGACAAGTCGATCACCGACAAGGGCTCGTACGTCGCGGCGCTGGACTCGATCGGCATCGCGCACGCCGGCCAGATCATGAACGTGATCGTGCTGACCGCGGTGCTGTCCTGCCTGAACTCCGGCCTGTACACGGCCTCCCGGATGGCGTTCTCGCTGGGTGAGCGCGGGGACGCGCCGAAGGCCTTCGCCAAGGTGAGTGCGAACGGCGTGCCGAAGGCGGCGATCCTGGGCTCGGTGGTCTTCGGCTTCGTGGCCGTCTACTTCAACTACGCCTTCCCGGACACGATCTTCAACTTCCTGCTGAACTCGTCCGGCGCCATCGCGCTCTTCGTGTGGCTGGTCATCTGCTTCACGCAGCTGAAGATGCGCGGGATCCTCCTCAAGGAGGCCCCGGAGAAGCTGACCGTGAAGATGTGGCTGTTCCCGTGGCTGACCTGGGCCACCGCCGCGATGATCACCTTCGTGATCGGCTACATGTTCTACGACGACGGCAACCGCGAGGTGGTCATCTGGTCGACCGTGGTCGCCGGGGCCGTGGTCCTGACGGGTGTCGTGCTGAACGCCGTGCGCGCCCGCGACGCCGTCGACGCCTGAGCCGTCGACGCCTGACCAGCCGTACGCACCGGAGCCCCGGCCCGCATCCACTGCGGGCCGGGGCTCCGGCGTCTGCGGTCGTACCGGGCCTCAGCCGCGGCGGCCCAGCAGCCGCCAGGCGGCCGGCAGCAGGCCCATGGCGAGGGCGGCCTTGAGCGCGTCCCCGATCAGGAAGGGCGTCATGCCCGCGGCCACGGCGGCGGTCAGGGACATCCCGGTGGCCAGCGCCAGGTAGGGCACGCCCACCGCGTATACGATCGCGGAGCCCAGGACCATGGCGCCGGCGGTGCGCGGCACCGAGCGGTCCGCGCCGCGCCGGGCCAGCGCGCCGACCACGGTGGACGCCAGCAGCATGCCGAGCACGTAGCCGAAGGTGGCCCCGCCGGCGCCGGCCGTGCCACCGGCGAACCAGGGCACCCCGGCCATGCCGACGAGCGTGTACAGGGCCAGCGAGAGGAAGCCGCGGCGGGCGCCGAGGGCGGTGCCGACGAGCAGGGCGGCGAAGGTCTGGCCGGTGATCGGCACGACCAGGCCCGGGACCTTCACGGAGAGCTGGGCGGCCAGGCCCATGAGGGCGGCGCCGCCGAGGACGAGGGCCGCGTCGCGGACCCGGCTGGCGGGCAGCAGGTCGGCGAGGACGGCGCCGGGCCGGACGGGGACGGAAGCAGTGCTCATCGGGGGCTCCGCGGAGGGTGAGGGACGGGCTGACACGGTGACGCTAGTGCCGGCCCCCGGGGTTGATCACCGTTGTCCGGAGACAAAGCCCGCCACGGGGAGTTGGTGGGGAGTGCACAAAGTCCCGGACCGAACTCCCGGTGCGATACGCCCGAAGTGACGGGGATCACTCGGCGCAATTGCTCGGTCCCGCCCGTTTTGCACGGGGTGCCCGCGCTCAGGGAGACTGTGGGGATGCCACAAGCACCACAGCCTGCCACCTCCGCGCCCGCGGCACCCGGCGACTCCGGGGAACCCCTGGGCCACGGGCTCAAGCAGCGCCATCTGACCATGCTCGGCCTGGGCGGCGTGATCGGCGCCGGCCTCTTCGTCGGCTCCGGCGGCGGGATCGCCGTCGCGGGCCCCGGCATCATCGTGTCCTATCTGGCCGCCGGCACCCTGGCGATGCTGGTGATGCGGATGCTGGGCGAGATGTCCGCCGCCCTGCCGGCCTCCGGGTCCTTCTCGGTGCACGCCGAGCGGGCGCTGGGCCGCTGGGCCGGTTTCTCGGTGGGCTGGCTCTACTGGTTCCTGCTGGTGGTCGTGCTCGCGGTGGAGGCCACCGGCGCGGCGAAGATCGCGAACGGCTGGCTGCCCGGGGTCCCGCAGTGGGCCTGGGTGCTGATCTTCATGGTGTTCTTCACGGCCAGCAACCTGGCGGCGGTGAAGAACTTCGGCGAGTTCGAGTTCTGGTTCGCGGCCCTCAAGGTGCTGGCGATCGTGGGCTTCCTTGTCCTGGGCGGCCTCGCGGTCTTCGGCCTGCTGCCGGACACCGACCCGGTCGGGCTGGCCAACCTCACCGGCCAGGGCGGCTTCCTGCCCAACGGCTGGGAGGGCGTGGTCTCCGGGGTGCTCGCGGTGATCTTCGCCTTCGGCGGCCTGGAGGTGGTCACCATCGCGGCGGCCGAGTCCGAGGACCCGGCCCGCTCGGTGGCCCGGGCGGTGCGCAGCGCGGTGTGGCGGATCCTCTTCTTCTACATCGGCTCGATGCTGGTGATCGTCTCGCTGCTGCCGTGGGACTCGCTGGAGCCGGGGCAGTCGCCGTACGTGGCGGTGCTGGACTCGATCGGCATCGGTGCGGCCGGTCAGATCATGAACGTGGTCGTCTTCGTGGCGCTGCTGTCGGCGCTCAACGCCAACCTGTACGGCTCCTCGCGGATGATCTTCTCGCTGGCGGAGCGGGGCGAGGCGCCCCGCGGGCTGCTGCGGCTCTCGCCCGGCGCGGTGCCGCGGCGCGCGGTGCTGGCCTCGGTGGCCTTCGGTTTCGTCTCGGTGCTGCTGAACCTGTTGTGGCCGGAGACGATCTTCCTCTACATGCTCAACGCGGTGGGCTCGGTCCTGCTGTTCGTGTGGGCCCTGATCGCGGTCTCGCAGCTGCGGCTGCGCCGCCGGCTGGAGCGCGAGTCCCCCGAGCTGCTGCACGTGCGCATGTGGGGGTTCCCGTACCTGACCTGGGCGGCACTGGCGGCGATGGCGGCGGTGCTGGTGCTGATGCTGCGCGACGACGCGGCGCGCCCGCAGGTGCTGTGGTCGGTGGGGCTGACGGCCGTGGTGCTCGTGGTGGCCTTCGTACGGGAGCGGTCACACCCGGTGAGCCGGGTGTCCGAATAATGGGCGTTCACGTCCGATAAATGGACGATCGGCTCAGACTTCCCCCATGAGCCAGACGATCACCCCCGAAGAGACCGGCACCGCGCCGGCCGGGAGCCCCGCGGACGCCGGGAGCACCCAGCCCCTGTCCAACGGCCTCAAGCAGCGCCACCTCTCGATGATCGCCCTCGGCGGCGTCATCGGCGCCGGCCTCTTCGTCGGGTCCGGCGCCGGGATCGCCGCCGCGGGGCCCTCGATCGTGCTGGCGTACGCGGCCTCGGGGCTGCTGGTGATGTTCGTGATGCGGATGCTCGGGGAGATGTCCGCGGCCAACCCGGCCTCGGGCTCCTTCTCGGTGCACGCCGAGCGGGCCATCGGCCCCTGGGCCGGCTTCACCGCCGGGTGGATGTTCTGGACGCTGCTGTGCGTGGGCGTGGCCATCGAGGCCATCGGCGCCGCGCACATCCTCCAGGGGTGGTTCCCGGGCACCCCGTCCTGGCTGTGGGTGCTGGTCTTCATGGCCGTCTTCTGCGGCAGCAACCTGGCCTCGGTCGCCCGCTTCGGCGAGTTCGAGTTCTGGTTCGCCGCCCTGAAGATCGGGGCGATCGGCCTCTTCCTGACCCTGGGCGTGCTGGCGGTACTGGGGGTGCTGCCGGGCACGACCGCCCCGGGCACCACCCACCTGCTGGGCGACGGCGGCTTCCTGCCCACGGGCATGAGCGGGCTGCTGGTCGGAGTGCTGGCCTCGGTGGTGGCGTACGGCGGGCTGGAGACGGTCACCATCGCGGCGGCCGAGTCGGACGACCCGGTGCGCGGGGTGGCCCGGGCGGTGCGCACCACCATGTGGCGGATCGCCGTGGTGTACGTCGGCTCGATGCTGATGGTCGTCACGCTGGTGCCGTGGCACGACCCGGCCGTCACGGCCGAGGGTCCGTACGCCGCCGCGCTGGAGCGGCTGGGCGTGCCGGGCGCGCCCCAGATCATGAACGTGGTCATCCTGGTCGCCCTGCTGTCCGCGATGAACGCGAACATCTACGGCTCCTCGCGGATGGCCTACTCGCTGGTGGCCCGGGGCCAGGGGCCCCGGGCGCTGGGCAAGGTCAGCTCGGGGATCCCGCGGCGGGCGGTGCTGGCCTCCTGCGGCTTCGGCTTCGTGACCGTGCTGCTGTCCTACTGGTACCCGGACACCCTCTTCGCCTGGCTGCTGAACATGGTCGGCGGGGTGATCCTGGTCGTCTGGGGGCTGATCGCGGTCTCGCAGTTCGTGCTGCGCCGCCGGCTGGAGCGCGAGGCGCCGCAGCAGCTGGTGGTGCGGATGTGGGGCTTCCCGTACCTGACCTGGGTGGCGCTGGCCGGGGTGGTCGGGGTGCTGGGCCTGATGGCCTGGGACCCGGACACCCGCAGCCAGGTGATCTTCACGGGTGGCCTGACGGTCGCCCTCGCCGCCACCGGGTACGCCCTCCAGCGCCGGGCGGCGCGCGCGGCCGACTGAGCGTCAGTTCCCGTCGTACCGAAGGCCTCCGGAGCGCCTGGCGCCCGGGGGCCTTCGGCGTGTCCGGGGCCGTTCGGCGGGCGTTCGGGTGAGGTGACCCTTACGTGATCAGGGGAATAGGTGCTGCTAGCGTGCAGTTGCGAGGATGTTGCAATAAGAACGCTGAGGGGACCGGACTGAGCATGGCGATCTACACACTTCCCGAGCTGCCGTACGAGTACTCGGCGCTTGAGCCCGTGATCAACCCGCAGATCATCGAGCTGCACCACGACAAGCACCACGCCGCGTACGTGAAGGGTGCGAACGACACCCTCGAGCAGCTCGAGGAGGCGCGTGACAAGGAGAACTGGGGCGCGCTGAACGGCCTGGAGAAGAACCTGGCCTTCCACCTCTCCGGCCACATCCTGCACAGCATCTACTGGCACAACATGGCCAGCCCGAAGACCGGCGAGGGCGGCGGCGAGCCCACCGCCGCGGACGGCCTGGGCGACCTGGCGGACGCGATCACCGAGTCCTTCGGCTCCTTCGCGAAGTTCAAGAAGCAGCTGACCTTCGCCTCCTCCGCCACCCAGGGCTCCGGCTGGGGCGTGCTCGCCTACGAGCCGGTCAGCGGCCGGCTGATCGTCGAGCAGATCTACGACCACCAGGGCAACGTCGGCCAGGCCTCCGTGCCGGTGCTGGTCTTCGACGCCTGGGAGCACGCCTTCTACCTGCAGTACAAGAACCAGAAGGTGGACTTCATCGAGGCGATGTGGAACGTCGTCAACTGGCAGGACGTGGCCAAGCGCTACGCCGACGCCAAGGCGAAGACCCCGCTGCTGATCCCGGCGAAGGGCTGACCGCCCCTCCCCCCAGGCCGTCCGCCTCGTGATCGTCTTCTCAACCTTCACCGGCGGACGTGTTCAGCAGGAAGCCCCCGCGGAGACGTGATCCGCGGGGGCTTCCTGTGTGCGTGCCGGGTCGGTCCTACTCGAAGCTCGGGCCCGCCGTACGGGTGCGCTTGATCTCGTAGAAGCCGGGGGTGCCGGCGACCAGGAGGGTGCCGTCCCACAGCCGGGCCGCGTCCTCGCCGCGCGGGGTCGGGGTGACCACCGGGCCGAAGAAGGCGACCTGCTTGCCGTCGGCGCCGGGCACCGAGATCACCGGGGTGCCGACGTCCTCGCCGACCCGGGAGATGCCCTCCTTGTGGGAGGCGCGCAGCTCGACGTCGAAGTCCGTGGACTCGGCGTAGTCCAGCAGCTCGGCCGGCAGGCCGACCTCGGCCAGCGCGTCGGCGATGACCTCGGGGGTGATGCCGCGGCCGTCGTTGTGGATGCGGGTGCCGAGCGCGGTGTAGAGCTTGCCGGTCACCTCGTCACCGTGCTTCTGCTGGGCGGCGATGACCACCCGGACCGGGCCCCAGGCCGTGGCCATCAGCTCGCGGTAGTTCTCCGGCAGCTCGTCCAGCCGGGGTTCGTTCAGGACGGCGAGGCTCATCACGTGCCAGCGCACCTCGACGTCGCGGACCTTCTCGACCTCCAGCATCCAGCGGGAGGTCATCCAGGCCCAGGGGCAGAGCGGGTCGAACCAGAAGTCGACCGGCGTCTTCTCGCGCACCTGGGTGTCGGGCATGTCTCTCCTCGGGTCCGTCGCTCGCACGCCCGTCCGGGCGCTTCCTACCGGCCAACCGCCCTGCGGGTCCGTGCATTCCCCGTGGGAGGATTCGGGCGTCCATGGTGATCACGCACGAAGGAGTGCCCGGTGCCCGGTGAGAATCTGTCCCGCGAGGAGGCCCGCGAGCGGGCCGAACTGCTGTCCGTCGACGCCTACGAGGTCGTGCTCGACCTCCGCTCGGCGGTGGACGAGACCGAACCGGCGGACGGGCCGCGCACCTTCCGCTCGGTGACGACCGTCACGTTCCGCGCGGCCGCCCCGGGCGGGTCCAGCTTCGCGGACCTGATCGCGCCCTCCGTGAACTCCGTCACCCTCAACGGCCGCGCGCTGGACGTGGCCGAGGTCTTCGACGGCGCGCGGATCGCGCTGCCCGGCCTGGCCGCGGAGAACGTCCTGGTCGTCGACGCGAACTGCGCCTACAGCCGGACCGGCGAGGGCATGCACCGCTTCGTCGACCCGGAGGACGGCGAGGTCTACCTCTACACGCAGTACGAGCCGGCCGACGCGCGCCGGGTGTACGCGAACTTCGAGCAGCCCGACCTCAAGGCGCCCTACCGCTTCGAGGTGACGGTGCCCGGCGACTGGCAGGTCTGGAGCAACGGCGCCGAGGAGTCCCGCACCGAGGTGGCCGGCGGCACGGCCGTGCGCTTCGCCGAGACCAAGCCCATCTCCACGTACATCACCTGCGTGGTGGCCGGTCCGTACCACTACGTGACGGACACCTACACCCGCGGGGACCTGGAGATCCCGCTGGGTGCGATGTGCCGCAAGGGGCTGGCCAAGCACTTCGACGCGGACGACGTGTTCCTCGTCACCAAGCAGGGCTTCGACTTCTTCCACGAGAACTTCGACTTCCCCTACCCCTTCGGGAAGTACGACCAGGCCTTCGTGCCCGAGTACAACCTCGGCGCGATGGAGAACCCGGGCATGGTCACCTTCCGCGAGGAGTACATCTTCCGCGGCAAGGTCACCCGGGCGTCCTACGAGCGCCGCTGCAACACGATCCTGCACGAGATGGCGCACATGTGGTTCGGCGACCTGGTCACCATGAAGTGGTGGGACGACCTGTGGCTCAAGGAGTCCTTCGCTGACTTCATGGGCTCCTTCTCGCAGGTCGAGGCCACCCGCTTCGACCAGGCCTGGGTCACCTTCGCCAACAACCGCAAGGCCTGGGCCTACCGGGCCGACCAGCTGCCCTCCACCCACCCGGTCACGGCCGACATCCGCGACCTGGAGGACGCCAAGCTCAACTTCGACGGGATCACCTACTCCAAGGGCGCCTCCGTCCTCAAGCAGCTGGTCGCGTACGTGGGCCGGGACGCCTTCCTCGAGGGCGCGCGGCGCTACTTCAAGGCCAACGCCTACGGGAACACCACGCTGGACGACCTGCTGTCGGTGCTCGGCGAGGTCTCCGGCCGGGACATGGCCGGCTGGTCGCGGGCCTGGCTGCAGACCGCCGGGGTGAACTCCCTGACGCCCGAGCTCACCCTGGACGCGCAGGGCCGGATCACCGAGCTGGCGATCGCCCAGGACGGCGACGAACTGCGCCCGCACCGGGTCGCGGTCGGCCTGTACCGGTCCGAGGCGGGGGCGCTGGTGCGCTACGCCCGGGCCGAGACGGACGTCGCCGGGGCCCGCTCGGTGGTGGCGGAGCTGGCCGGGCAGGAGAAGCCGGACCTGGTCCTGGTCAACGACGACGACCTGACCTACTGCAAGATCCGCTTCGACGCGGGCTCGCTGGCGACGCTGCGGGCGCACCTGGGCGACCTGACCGACCCGCTGGCCCGGGCGCTGTGCTGGTCGGCACTGTGGAACCTGACCCGGGACGGCCTGCTGCCGGCCCGCGACTTCCTCTCGCTCGTACTGGCCTTCGCCGGGCGCGAGTCGGACGTCGGCGTGCTCCAGATGCTGCACGCGCAGGCGCGCACCGCGGTCACGCACTACGGGGCGCCGGACTGGCGCGAGCAGGGCGGCCGGGAGCTGGCCGCCGGGGCCCTGCACGAGCTGCGGCAGGCCGGGCCCGGCTCGGAGCACCAGCTGCTGTGGGCCCGCTGCTTCGCCGCCGCGGCGGCCACCGAGGCGGACCACCAGCTGCTGCTGGGGCTGCTGGAGGGCACCGCCCGCATCGACGGGCTGGAGGTGGACCAGGAGCTGCGCTGGGACCTGCTGGAGCCGCTGGCCGCCGAGGGGCTGGCCGACGAGGCGCGGATCGCGGCCGAACTGGCCCGGGACGACACGGCCTCGGGCAAGCGGCACTCGGTGCGCTGCCTGGCCGCGCGGCCCTCGGAGGCGGTGAAGGCCCAGGCGTGGGCCGCGGTGGTGGAGTCGGACGCGCTGTCGAACGCGCTGGTCGAGGCGACCATCGCGGGCTTCGGGCAGGCGGGGCAGCGCGCGCTGCTGGCGCCGTACACGAAGCCGTACTTCGCGATGCTGGAGCGGCTGTGGGCCGACCGGTCCATCCAGATCGGGATGGACGTCGTCCGGGGGCTGTACCCGGCGCTCCAGGACTCGCCCGAGACCTTGGCCGCCACGGATGCGTGGCTGTCGTCCCACGAGGACGCGGCTCCGGCCCTGCGGCGCCTGGTCCTCGAGTCCCGGGACGACCTCGCCCGGGCCCTGCGGGCCCAGGCCTGCGACGCGGGCTGAGCCCTGCGTAGCAGGGGCTCCGCCCCTGCACCCCGCGCCTCAATCGCCGGCGGGGCCGGATGTGCCCTCCGGGCACACCAGCCCCGCCGGCGGCGGGGGTGACGCGGGGGATCCGGCGCGCGGCGCAGCCCATCGGCACTCGAACGTCCGTACTTTAGGACGGGGTTGTCCGGGTTTGTCGACGGACGTGTAACAACGGTTAGCGGGCCGGGCCGGTGCGGGAACCTCACCGGCATGAACCACGACTCCCCCACCTACGGCGGCCAGACCCCCTCCCGCGGCTCCGCCGTCGCACCCCGCCCCCTGCACCAGCTCACCGGCACCCGCCAGGTGCTCAGCGTCGCCCAGCTGCGCGAGCACGGGGTGACCCCCGCGGTGACCGCCGAGCGGTGCCGGGCCGGCGGGCCCTGGCAGCAGATCCTGCCCGGGGTGTTCCTGCTGCACCCGGGCGCGGCCACCAGCGAGGAGCGGCTGCACGCGGCGCTGCTGTACGCCGGCCGGCCGGCGAGCGGTGCGGTCCCGCAGCAGCCGCCGCTGCCGCACCCGGTGCAGCGGGTGTTCGGGGACGCCATGATCACCGGGCTGGCCGCGCTGGCCCTGTACGGCTTCGCCGCCGCTCCCCCGCTGCCCGCCCTGGAGCAGTTCGACGTCCTGGTGCCGAGCACCCGCCGGCTGCGGTCCACCGGCTGCGTCCGGCTGGTACGCGCGCACACCCCGCCCGCGCCGCAGGAGGTGACCGGGGTGCCGGTGGCGCCGGTGGCCCGGGCGCTGGCGGACGCGGTCGCGGACCTGGCGGACGCGGGGACGGTGCGCCGGCTGCTGAGCGAGGCGGTCCGCGGCGGGTACTGCGAACCGGCCGCCGTGGTGCGGGAGCTGACCCTGGCCCGGCTGCTGAACCGGCCGCACGTGGTCGACGCGGTGGACTCGCTGCTGGCCGAGGGCCGGGCCATCGCGGAGGACCGGCTCTACCGGCTGGTCCGGGAGTACGGGCTGCCGGACCCGGTGTGGAACGTGGACCTGCGGCTGCCCGGCGGCCCGCACCTCGGCGGGGTGGACGCCTACTGGCCCGACCACGCGGTCGCGGTCGAGCTGGACACCCGCGCCCCGCGCCAGGGCGAGGACGAGCAGTGGTCGGAGTACGCCCGCAAGCGGGAGCACCTGGAGCGGCTGGGCCTGACGGTCGTGTACATCACCCCGCGCAAGCTGCGCGACCACGCCGAGCAGCAGGCCACCGTCGTCCGGACCGCGCTGACCGCCTCCGGGGACCGGGAGCCGGCCTCCTACGTGGTGGTGCTGCCCCGGTGAGGGACCGGCGGGTTGGCCGGGGAGTACTCCGGGGCACTCCAGCGCAGCCGGCCCGGGTGCTCGCTCTCGACCGCCTCCTCGAGGGTGAAGCGGACGGTGCGGGAGCCGTCCGGGGCGAACTCGGTCCGGGCCCGGCCGGTGAGCTGGAGGGTGCGGCCGCTCTCCCAGTCGGGCAGGAGCAGCCCGGCCCGGGAGTCCTCGGCGAGGTTGCCGAGGGTGAGGAACATGGCGTTGCCGGGGTAGTCGGGCCAGGCCAGTTCGGTCGGGGAGAGCACCTCGACGAAGCCGGGGTTGCCGCCGCGGTGGCTGGCGTCGGTGCCGCCGCCGGCGGTGGTGGCCACGAAGAAGGTGTCGGCGGCCCGGACGGCCCGGACCTGGTCGGCGTCCAGGGCCCCGGAGCGCCGCAGGACCCCGGGGCCCTCGCGCAGCAGCTCCACCGGGTGCCGCCGCTGGAGGTACTTGGGGCAGTTGGCGAAGACCCGCTCGGCCTCGACGGCGAAGCCCCGGGCGGTGGGCCCGGCGGTGCCGTTGAGCCGCATCCGGCGGCGGGTGGCGGGGTCGAGGGCGAGGGTGCCGACGGAGGTGCCGTCCTCGGCCAGGACCCCGGCCAGCGGGTCGCCCGCCGGGAGCCCGCCCGCGACGGTGATCCGGCCGGGCCCGGTGGCCCGTACGAAGCCGGGCGGGCCGGTGAGCAGCGAGGCCCACAGCCGTCCGGCGCCGTCGGCGGCGCCGACCACCAGCGTCGGCTGCCGCTCCAGGAAGGCGGCGGCCACCTCGCGGATGCCGGGGCCGATGCTGCGGCCGACGTGCTCGGCCGGGCCGCGCACGCCGACGCGGTCCTGCAGGGCGAGTGAGCCCCGGTGATAGGGGCCCGCGGTATTGGTCATGGTGGCCGCCTTCCTGTGCGGTCGGTGTCTGCCTAGAAGAAACCGCAGGTGGGGCCGTCGGCGGTGGGGGCCGGGGTGCCTTCGAGGCCGTGCGGTACGGAGATCTCCAGCCGGGTGCCGTCCGGGTCGTGGAAGAAGATGCCGCCGGAGGCCGCGCCCTCGCGGTGGGCGACCACGCCGTCGTAGGCGAAGGTCACGCCCCGTTCGCGCAGCCGGGTCTCGAACCGCCGCACCTCGTCGGCGGAGCCGGCCGAGAAGGCCAGGTGGTGCAGGCCCGCGGCGGTGGCCGCGTAGCCGTCCGCCGCCTGCTCCCACAGCGTCAGGACGAGGGTGCCGTCCTGGCCGAGGAAGGCGTAGCGGCGGTCGGCCTCCTTGCCCTCGCCCAGCAGCTGGAAGCCGAGTGCGTCCCGGTAGAAGTCCAGCGACCGCTCCAGCTCCGTGACGTTCAGCCCGATGTGGCCGGTGTTCAGCGTGCCGACAGCCGACATGGCTGCCCCCTCTCGATCCTGTTCCCCGAGGCCGGTTCTAACCTCTTAATTCGACTTTAGGGGTTAGGGGCGGGGGCGTCAACCGGTCACGTACCCTTGAGTGGTTAGCTCGGAGGAGGAGGCAGGGTGGCCACGACGACGGATCCGCGCCCGCTGACCGGGGAGCCGGTCGCGCTGGACCTGCTGAACACGCGGTGGATGAAGGAGGGCGAGCTCCAGGACCTCTTCGCCGGGGCGGCCGGGCTGACCCGGACCGAGGGCCTGGCGGTCTGGCTCGCCTCGAACGGCCTCGACCGCCGCTTCCGCGCCGACGCGCCCACCCTGGTCCACCTGCTGACCGCCCGCGAGGCACTGGCCCGGGCCGTCGCGGACCCCGCGGACCCGGCCGCCCTGACCCTGGTCGACGCGGTGCTGGACCACGGCCGGATCCGGCTGCGGGTGGGCCCGGGCGGCACCACCGAGGAACCGGACTTCACCGACCGCACCTGGGGCCCGGCCTGGACCACCGCCCGGAACCTCGTGGACCTCCTGGACAAGGGCGCGGACCGGATCCACAAGTGCGCCTCGGACACCTGTGTCCTGCACTTCTTCGACACCTCGCGCAACGGCACCCGGCGCTGGTGCTCCATGGCCGCCTGCGGGAACCGCGCCAAGGCGGCCCGCCACTACGCGCGTTCGCGCGACCACTAGCCGGTAGACAAGTCGACAATCCAGGCCCGCGACGGGCATGCGGATCGACCCGGTATCAACCGGTCCGTCCCTGCTGACGCATCAGGGCCCGTGGCGGGTCTCCGCCATGACGGGCACGCGTCAATAACAACCCTCCCCAAACAGCTGTCCCTTGCGCAAAGCTCCGGTCATCCGGCACCGAAATCCGGACCGTACCTTTCACTTATGCAGGGATGCTGATGACCCTCGAATCCCCCAGCTCCATATCCGCGGCCAGACGCGCTGCCCGCGTCGCCGCCGCCGCGGGTCTGGTCGCCGCTCTGGTGACCGGCGCCCCGGCCGTGGCCTTCGCCGCGCAGGCCGACGGCCCGTCCACCACCGCCCCGGTCAAGTCCGCCGACGACAAGCTCGGTTCGATCGACGCGGAGCTGCTCGCCCAGGCCGAGTCCAAGGGCGACAAGACCGTCACCGCGATGATCGCCACCGCCCCGGGCGCCACCGAGCAGGTCGCCGCCCAGCTCGACGCGGTACCCGGCGCCTCCGTGGGCCAGACCTACGACAAGCTCGGCTACGTGCGCGCCACGCTGCCGACCGCCACGGCGGACGCGGCCCTCAAGGCCGCCGCGAAGCTGTCCTCGGTGCAGGGCATCGACCTGAAGCAGGACATCAGGCTCGACGACCCGACGCCGGCCGGCGACCGCGGGAAGGGAGCCGCTGGTGCGATCAGCGGCAGCTACCCGGCGCCCGGCAAGGACACCCCCGCGAAGAACCCGTACAACCCGAACTTCGAGACGGGCGCGGTCAAGTTCGTCCAGCAGCACCCCCAGGCCGACGGCCGGGGCGTGACCATCGGCATCCTGGACTCCGGCGTGGACCTGGGCCACCCGGCCCTGCAGAAGACCACCACCGGCGAGCGCAAGATCGTCGACTGGGTCACCGCGACCGACCCGCTGACCGACGCGGACGGCACCTGGCGCGCCCAGATCACCCCGGTCTCGGGCACCGAGTTCACCGCGGGCGGCCAGACCTGGAAGGCCCCCGCGGGCTCGTACCAGTGGAGCCGCTTCTCGGAGTCGGTCACCGCCACCGGTGACGAGGCGGGCGACGTCAACCGCGACGGCGACACCACCGACCGGTTCGGCATGCTGTACGACCCGGCCGCCGGGACCGTGCGCGTGGACACCGACCAGGACGGCGACTTCACGAACAACGAGCCGATGAAGCCGTACAAGGACGGCTTCCAGGTCGGCTACTTCGGGACCGACAACCCGGCCACCGACGTGGTCGAGCGCATCCCGTTCGTGGTGGAGATCCGCAAGGACGTCCCGATGGACCCGCTGGGCGGTCCCTGGGTCGGCCAGAAGGCGGACTTCGTCAACATCGGCATCATCGAGTCCGAGCACGGCACCCACGTCGCGGGCATCACCGCGGCCAACAGCCTGTTCGGCGGCAAGATGAACGGCGCCGCCCCCGGCGCCAAGATCGTCTCCTCGCGCGCCTGCTCCTGGAGCGGCGGCTGCACCAACGTCGCGCTGACCGAGGGCATGATCGACCTGGTCGCCAACCGCGGCGTGGACATCGTCAACATGTCCATCGGCGGCCTGCCGGCGCTCAACGACGGCAACAACGCGCGCGCCGCGCTCTACAAGCGCCTGATCGACACCTACGGCGTCCAGCTGGTGATCTCCGCGGGCAACTCCGGCCCCGGCATCAACACCATCGGCGACCCCGGCCTGGCGGACAAGGTCATCTCCGTCGGCGCCGCGGTCTCCAAGGAGACCTGGGCCGCCAACTACGGCTCGGTCGTGGACAAGAAGTACGCGATGTTCCCCTTCTCCTCGCGCGGTCCGCGTGAGGACGGCGGCTTCACGCCCACGATCTCGGCCCCCGGTGCCGCGATCAACTCGGTCCAGACCTGGCTGCCGGGCTCCCCGGTCGCCGAGGCGGGCTACCCCCTGCCGGCCGGCTACGCGATGCTCCAGGGCACCTCGATGGCCTCGCCGCAGGCCGCCGGCGCCTCGGCGCTGCTGATCTCGGCCGCGAAGAAGGAGGGCATCGCCCTCACCCCGGCCACCCTGCGCACCGCGCTGACCAGCACCGCGAAGAAGATCGACGGTGTCCAGGCGCACGAGCAGGGCGCGGGCCTGATGGACATCGTCGGCGCCTGGGACTCCATCCAGCGCGGCGCGAACGCCTACGACTACACCGTCAAGGCGCCGGTCGACACCGCTCTCGACCAGTTCCTCGCGGAGCCGGGCTTCGGCACCGGCCTGTACGACCGCGAGGGCGGTCTGAAGGCCGGCAAGAAGAAGACGTACAACGTCACCGTCACCCGCACCACGGGCCCGAAGTACGGCCTGCGCACCAACCTGAACTGGAAGTACAACGACGGCACCTTCAAGGCGCTGACGGACTACGACTACATCACCCTGCCGCTGAACAAGCCGGTCACCGTCAAGGTGCAGGCGGCCCCCAAGGCCGCGGGCGTGCACAGCGCGATCCTCGAGCTGGACGACGAGTCCACCGAGGGCGTCGACAAGCAGATCCTCACCACCGTCGTGGCCGCCACCGACCTGGTGAAGCCGGACTTCGGCCTCACCTCCACCTCGTCGGTCCAGCGCAACAGCCACAAGACGTACTTCGTGACGGTCCCGCAGGGCGCCAAGAGCCTCGAGGTGTCCCTGGGCGGCCTCGCCGAGGGCAGCCAGACCCGCTTCATCTCGATCCACCCGTACGGCACGCCGGTCGAGAACACCGCGACCACCATGTGCTACCCGAACTACACCAACCCGGCGAACACCTGCCGCCCCGACCTGCGGTCGTACCCGAACCCGCAGCCGGGCGTCTGGGAGGTCGAGGTCGAGGCGCGCCGCACCTCGCCGCTGCTGGACAACCCCTTCACCCTGAAGGCCACCGTCCTCGGTGCCGCCTTCGACCCCGCGGTCAAGGTGCTCCCCGAGGTCAAGGCCGGCGTCCCCACGGACGTCACCTGGAACCTGAAGAACGACTTCGCCGGCATCAAGGGCGGCAAGCTCCAGGGCGGTTCGCTCGGCTCCGCCAAGGTCGCCAAGCCCACCATCAACGAGGGTGACACCCAGACCACCGAGGTCGTCCTCGGCGCCGGTGTGGAGCGCCTGGACGTGGCCATCGGCAACGTCTCGGACGCCGCGGCCGACCTGGACCTCGAGGTCTACAAGGACGGCGTGAAGGTCGGCTCCTCCGCGGACGGCGACTCCGAGGAGGCCGTGACCCTGGTCAACCCGGCCGCGGGCACCTACCAGATCAAGGTCATCGGGTACGCGGTCGGCGCCGCCGGCACCACGTACGACTACCGGGACGTGTACTACTCCAACGGCCTCGGCGCGGTCACCGTCGACGCCGCGTCCTCGGTCGACCTGGCCAACGGCGCCACGGCGGCCGTCGGCGCCAAGGTCCTGGTCAACGGCCCGGCCCCGGAGGGACGTCAGTTCTTCGGCCAGGTCCAGCTGCTGAACGCGGGCGGCACCGCCGCGGGCACCGGCAGCGTCCAGATCGAGACCGTCACCCCGTAGTGACGGCGCCGGTCCCCTGACGGGGGCCGGGTACGCGTGAGGGGCGGGTGCCGTGGGCACCCGCCCCTTCCGCTTGCCCGCGGGGTCAGTCCGCGAGCGGTCCCAGGTCCCGGGCGTAGGTGCCGACCGCGTGGGCCACCACGTCCAGGTTGGTGTCGAAGGCCTTCAGGTCCAGGTTCTTCAGGGTGTCGCCGGCCCCGTGGTAGTTCGGGTCGTACGGCTGCCCGGCCGTGCCGCCGTAACGGGCGGCCTGCTCGGGCGTCTTGACGCCCTCGGCGCCGGTGAAGGTGCCGCCCGCCGGGATGCCCTGCGCGATGAACGGGCCGTAGTCGGAGCGGCCGTCGAAGTCGCTGCCCTCGTGGGCCTTGCCCCGGCGGTCCAGGAAGCCGTTGATCAGCGCCTCGATCCGGGCCGAGCCGGCCGGGCCGGCGCCCGCGCCGACGTGGTCCGAGTCGTCGCCGTCGTAGACGAACTGCGCCGGGTTGGGCGAGGCGATCATGTCGAAGTTCAGGTAGAGCGCGATGTCCCGGCGCTGCCGGTCGGTGAGCGAGGCGACGTAGTGCTCGGAACCGAGCAGCCCCAGCTCCTCGGCCGACCACCAGGCGAAGCGGACCTTGTTCTTCACCTTCTCCTTCGAGGCGGCGAGCTTGAGGGCGACCTCCAGCAGCGCGGCCGAGCCGGAGCCGTTGTCGTTGATCCCGGGGCCCTCGGGGACCGAGTCGAGGTGGCTGCCGACCGCGACCACCCGGTCGGCGCGGCCGCCGCGGGTCTCGGCGATGACGTTGCGGGTCTTCTTCTTGATGTGCTGCTGGTCCAGGTCGAGGCGGACCTTCACCCCGCCCGCGGCGGCCGCCGCGGCCAGCGCCTCGCCGTCGGCGAGGGTGATGCCCGCGCTGGGGATGCGGCCGGCGGCCGGCGCCCCGAAGGAGCCGCGGACCGGGGTGGTGCCGCTGTGGTTGTAGACGACCAGGCCGGCGGCGCCGGCCGCGGCGGCGGCCCGCTCCTTCTCCTCGAAGGTGCAGCTGCCCCGCTTGACCAGGGCGATCTTGCCCGTGAAGGCGCCGGCCGGGTAGTCGGCGGCGTCGCAGCCGGGGGTCTCGTCCGCCCGGACCGGGGCCAGCTCGGCGGTCAGGCCGCCCGCCGGGGTCGAGGGGGTGAAGGTGAAGGCGGCCGTGGTCAGCTCCCGGGCGCCGGACCCCAGCACGGCCAGCTTCTCGGTCCGGGTGCGCGCCTCGTGGATGTCGAAGTCCTGGTAGGCGACCCGGTAGCCGGCCTTCTTCAGCGTCTCGTAGACGTAGGCGCTGGAGGCCCGGTGGCCGGGGGTGCCGGCGGCCCGGTTGCCGCCGTGGGCGTCGGCTATCCGCTGGAACGTCCGCAGGTGCCGGTAGGCGCCCTGGGCCGAGACCTCCTTCACCAGCCGGCGGGCCAGATCGGTGGAGCCGGCCGGGCGCTCGTGGGCCACGGCGGGTGCGGCGGCGAGCAGGACGGGTGCGGCGACGGCGGCGGCCGTGGCGGCGGCGAGGGCCGCTATGGAGCGGTGGCGGTGGGCGGGCACGGTGGTTCTCCCCCTGGATGGCGGTGCGGTCGGTTCGGCCGCGTTCGAGGACCGGAACGACTGTCCGGATATCGGTCACGGCTGACAGGACCGTAATCGGCACATCCGCCCCGGACCGGCCGAAACGGGCTCCCGCAACAGACCCGCCACGAGTTCGTCACACCGGGCCGCGCGACGCGGTCCGCACTACGGACAATGGATTGGACAAAGTGCCCGGGGTCGCACGCATGATGGGGACCGGACGCCAGCCGCGTCCCACGCACCAGAAGGAGTCACCGTGAGGGTCGGAATCGTCGGAGCCACCGGTCAGGTCGGCGGAGTCATGCGCCGGATTCTCGCCGAGCGGAAGTTCCCGGTGGACACGCTCCGCCTCTTCGCCTCCGCCCGGTCCGCCGGCTCCACGATCGAGTGGGAGGGCCGCGAGATCACCATCGAGGACGCCTCCACCGCCGACTACACCGGCCTGGACATCGTGCTCTTCTCCGCCGGCGGCGCCACCTCCAAGGCCCTCGCCGAGAAGGTCGCCGGCCAGGGCGCCGTGGTGATCGACAACTCCTCCGCCTGGCGCCGGGACCCCGAGGTCCCCCTGGTCGTCTCCGAGGTCAACCCGGACGCGATCAAGGACCGCCCCAAGGGCATCATCGCCAACCCGAACTGCACCACCATGGCGGCCATGCCGGTGCTGCGCCCGCTCCACCAGGAGGCCGGCCTCACCGCGCTGATCGCCACCACCTACCAGGCCGTCTCCGGCTCCGGCCTGGCCGGCGTGGCCGAGCTGAAGGACCAGGCCTGCGCGGTGGCCGAGAAGGCCGACCAGCTGGCCTTCGACGGCGAGGCCGTGGAGTTCCCCGAGCCCGCCGTGTACAAGCGCCCCATCGCGTACAACGTGGTGCCGCTGGCCGGCAACCTGGTCGACGACGGCTCCTTCGAGACCGACGAGGAGCAGAAGCTCCGCCACGAGTCCCGCAAGATCCTCGGCATCCCGGAGCTCAAGGTCTCCGGCACCTGCGTGCGCGTCCCGGTCTTCTCCGGCCACTCCCTCCAGGTCAACGCCCGCTTCGACCGCCCGATCAGCGTCGAGCGCGCCACCGAGCTGCTGGCCGGGGCCCCCGGCGTCGAGCTCTCCGAGATCCCGACCCCGCTCCAGGCGGCCGGCAAGGACGCCTCGTACGTCGGCCGCATCCGCGTGGACGAGACGGTCGAGAACGGCCTCGCGCTCTTCCTCTCCAACGACAACCTCCGCAAGGGCGCGGCGCTGAACGCCGTCCAGATCGCGGAGCTGGTGGCGGAAGAGCTGCGCCGGGCCTGACCGGCGGCGGATCTTCCAGGGTCGGCCCGCCGGGCCCGGAAGATCTGCGGAATCCAGACGAAAAGGGCGGACACCCTATTGGGTGTCCGCCCTTCGGTCTGGCGTGCAAGGATGACCGCGACCGTCACCATCGAAGGAGATGAACGCGTGCCTGGCACGAACCTGACCCGCGAAGAGGCTCAGCAGCGGGCGAAGCTGCTCACCGTCGACTCGTACGAGATCGACCTCGACCTGAGCGGCGCGCAGGAGGGCGGGACCTACCGGTCCGAGACCGTCGTCCGCTTCGACTCGGCCGAGGCCGGGGCCACGACCTTCATCGACCTGGTCGCGCCGGCCGTCCACGAGGTCGTCCTCAACGGCAAGTCGCTGGACGTCGCGGCCGTCTTCCGGGACTCCCGGATCGAGCTCCCGCACCTGGCCGCGGGGGCCAACGAGCTGAAGGTCGTCGCGGACTGCGCCTACACCAACACCGGTGAGGGCCTGCACCGCTTCGTCGACCCGGTCGACGAGCAGGCGTACCTCTACACCCAGTTCGAGGTCCCGGACGCGCGCCGGGTGTTCGCCTCCTTCGAGCAGCCCGACCTGAAGGCGACCTTCGCCTTCACCGTCAAGGCGCCCGAGGGCTGGACGGTCATCTCCAACTCGCCCACCCCCGAGGTGCCGGCGGACCAGGTCTGGCGCTTCGAGCCGACCCCGCGGATCTCCACCTACATCACCGCGCTGATCGTGGGCCCGTACCACGCCGTGCACAGCTCGTACGAGAAGGACGGCAGGACCGTCCCGCTGGGCATCTACTGCCGCCCCTCGCTGGCCGAGTTCCTGGACGCGGACGCGATCTTCGACGTCACCCGGCAGGGCTTCGACTGGTTCCAGGAGAAGTTCGCCTACGACTACCCCTTCGCGAAGTACGACCAGCTCTTCGTGCCGGAGTTCAACGCGGGCGCGATGGAGAACGCCGGTGCGGTCACCATCCGCGACCAGTACGTCTTCCGCTCGAAGGTGACGGACGCGGCCTACGAGGTGCGCGCCGAGACCATCCTGCACGAGCTGGCGCACATGTGGTTCGGCGACCTGGTCACCATGGAGTGGTGGAACGACCTGTGGCTCAACGAGTCCTTCGCCACCTACACCTCGATCGCCTGCCAGGCCTACGCGCCGGGCTCGAAGTGGCCGCACGCCTGGACCACCTTCGCGAACTCCATGAAGACCTGGGCGTACCGGCAGGACCAGCTGCCCTCCACGCACCCGATCATGGCGGACATCCGTGACCTGGACGACGTCCTGGTCAACTTCGACGGCATCACCTACGCCAAGGGCGCCTCGGTGCTCAAGCAGCTGGTGGCGTACGTCGGCCAGGACGAGTTCTTCAAGGGCGTGCAGGCCTACTTCAAGGCCCACGCCTTCGGCAACACCCGCCTGTCCGACCTGCTGGGCGCGCTGGAGGAGACCTCCGGCCGCGACCTGAAGACCTGGTCGAAGGCGTGGCTGGAGACGGCCGGCATCAACGTGCTGCGCCCGGTGATCGAGACCGACGAGCACGGGGTCATCACCTCCTTCACCGTCCGCCAGGAGGCCCCCGCGCTGCCGGCCGGCGCCCAGGGCGAGCCGGTGCTGCGCCCGCACCGCATCGCGATCGGCTTCTACTCGATGGACGACGCCAGCGGGAAGCTGCTGCGCGAGCGCCGGCTCGAGCTGGACATCGCGGCGGCCGAGCTGACCGAGGTCGCCGAGCTGGTGGGCCACCACCGCCCGGACGTCGTGCTGCTCAACGACGACGACCTGTCCTACGCGAAGGTCCGCCTCGACGAGGTCTCGCTGGCCAACGTCACCGCGCACCTGGGCGACTTCGAGGCCTCGCTGCCGCGCGCGCTGTGCTGGGCCTCCGCCTGGGACATGACCCGCGACGGCGAGCTGGCCACCCGCGACTACCTCGCTCTGGTGCTCTCGGGCATCGCCAAGGAGTCGGACATCGGCGTGGTGCAGTCGCTGCACCGCCAGGTGAAGCTGGCCGTGGACCTGTACGCGGACCCGGCCTGGCGTGAGAGCGGCCTGGCCACCTGGACGGAGGCCACGCTGGAGCACCTGCGCGCGGCCGAGCCGGCCAGCGACCACCAGCTGGCGTGGGCCCGGGCCTTCGCGGACACCGCCCGCACCCCGGAGCAGCTGGACCTGCTGTCGGCGCTGCTGGACGGCTCCGAGAGCATCGAGGGCCTGGCCGTGGACACCGAGCTGCGCTGGGCGTTCGTGGAGCGGCTGGCGGCCACCGGCCGCGCCGACGAGAAGGCCATCGCGGCCGAGCTGGAGCGGGACAAGACGGCGGCCGGCGAGCGGCACGCCGCCACCGCCCGCGCGGCCCGTCCCACCGCCGAGGCCAAGGCCGAGGCCTGGGCCTCGGTGGTGGAGTCCGCGGACCTGCCGAACGCCGTGCAGGAGGCCGTCATCGGCGGCTTCGTCCAGACCGACCAGCGCGAGCTGCTGGCCCCCTACGCCGAGAAGTACTTCGCGGCGGTCAAGGGCGTGTGGGACACCCGCAGCCACGAGATCGCGCAGCAGATCGCGGTGGGCCTGTACCCGTCGCTGTCGGTCTCCCGCGAGACGCTGGACGCGACGGACGCCTGGCTGACCGCGGCCGAGCCGAACGCCGCGCTGCGCCGCCTGGTCTCCGAGTCCCGCTCGGGCGTCGAGCGCGCCCTGAAGGCCCAGGCCGCCGACGCCGCGGCGGGCTGACCGCCCCCGCGCACGCACGCCGGTGCCCCGGCCCGCTCCGGCGGGCCGGGGCACCGGCGTTCCCGCCCCCGGACCCGGCGTACCCGGCCCGTCGGCCGCCGGGCCTTCCGCCGCCGCGCCTCACCCCGGCGGGGACTCCGTCCGGGAACCGGCCGCGGCGCGCAGCGCGGCCAGGGCGCGGGCCAGGGCCGGGGCGGTGTCGGCGCCTCGGCGGGTAGCGGCGACGACGTGCCGGGTGGGGCGGTCGTGCGGCAGGGCCCGGACGGTGACGCCGGGGGCGCGGCTGGCGGCCATCCGGGGCACCAGCGCCACCCCCATGTCCGCCTCGACCATGGCGAGGATCGAGGTCCAGCCGGCCGCCGAGTGGGCCTGCTCGGGCACGAAACCGGCCGCCTCGCACGCGGTCCTGGTGATCTCCGACCAGGGGCCGCTGCCGCCGAAGATCCAGCGTTCGGCGGCCAGGTCGGCGAGGCGCAGGTCCGCCGCCCCGGCCAGCGGGTGCCCCGGCGGCAGGGCCACGTCCAGCGGGTCGGCCAGCAGCGGGATCCGGGTGAAGCGCGGGTCGGCGGCGGTGGGGGCGTGGGCCGCCAGGGACAGCGCCAGGTCCACCTCGCCCGCGGACAGCAGCTCGTAGGACTCGGCCGCCTCCGACTCCCGTACCCGCACCTCCAGATCGGGGTGGGTGCGGCGCAGCTCGCGCACGGCCGGCACGACCAGGGCGGGCACGGCGGTGGAGAAGGCCGCGATCCGCACCTCGCCGGCCTCCCCCTGCACGTAGGAGGCCAGCTCGGCGTCGGCGCGTTCGAGCTGGGCGAAGACGGCGCCGGTGTGCCGCAGGACGAGGTGCGCGGCGTCGGTGAGCCGGACCCGGCGGCCCTGGGCCTCCAGCAGGGGTACGCCGAGCTGCTTGGCGAGGTTGGTCAGCTGCTGCGAGACGGCGCTGGGGGTCATGCGGAGCGCCGTCGCGGTCGCCGTCACCGTCCCGTGCTCGCTGAGCGTGCGCAGGATCATGAGTTTGCGGAGGTCCCACTCGGTCATGCCCTGCAACCTACGCGCCGCCCGCCCCTGCGGACCCGCCGCCCGCCGGCTACTTCCGGGCGCCCAGGATCACCCCGCCCAGGATCAGGCCCATGCACAGCAGTTGGCGGGCGTCGGTGGTCTCGCCCAGGAGGGCGAAGGAGAGGAGGACCACGCAGACCGGCTGGAGGTAGTAGACGGCTCCGGCGCGGGCGGCGCCGATCAGGGAGACGGCCTTGTTCCAGGCGAAGAAGGCGAGGGCGGAGGAGAGGACGCCGACGTAGCAGAGCGGTCCGACCGTGCCGGGGGCGGCGGCGAAGCCGCCCTGGAGGGCCAGCGAGGCCGCGTACGCCGGGGCCAGCAGCAGCGCGCCGATCAGGAAGGTGGCGAAGAGGAAGGCCGGGCCGCCCAGTTCGGCCGGCTTGCGCCGCAGCAGCGCGCTGTACGAGGCGAAGGCGAGGGCCGCGCCGAACATCCACAGGTCACCGGTGGCGAGGCCGGTGCCGGCCGCTCCTCCGCCGACCAGGAACAGCACCCCGCCGGCCGCGACCAGCAGCCCGGTGGTGCGGCGGGCGCCCAGCCGTTCGCCGCCGAGCCGGGAGAACAGCGCCATGACCACCGGCGAGGCGGCCATGATCATGCCCATGTTGGCGGCGGAGGTGGTCAGTCCGGCCTGGTTGACCAGGGTGTTGTAGACGGTGACGCCCAGCAGCGCGGCCAGCGTCACGTAGCCGAGGTGGGCCCGCAGCGCGGCCCGCTCGCGCCAGGCGTGCCGGGCCGCGAAGGGCGCGACCGCGGCCAGCGCGATCAGCCAGCGCCAGAAGGCGGCCTGCACCGGCGGCACGCTGTCGTGCAGCCCCCGGGCGGCGACGAAGCTGCCGGACCACACGACCGTGGCCACGAGGGCCAGCAGCACGCCGAGACCGGCGGCTCCCGTCCGGGCCCGGCGGGCCGGGGCGCCGGCCGGCCCGTCGGCCCGCCCCCCGTCCTGCTGCGGTGCGGTGCGGACCCGGTCCATGACGGTCACGGTGTGCCTGCCTCTCTGTCCTGAACGCCGCCGATCCCCGGGGCGGGGGCCCCGGGGATCCGATCGGTCACGGCTTCTTGTGGAGCTACCGTCGCACTCCGGCATTCGTCAGGTCCATCGAAAACTTTCGACTGGTCTTTTCAGGTTTACTAAACAGTCTTCGCCATGGCCGCCCGGGCTCCCGCCGTCGGCTCGGGCCGGACCTCGACCACCGGCTCCAGCGGAGCCACCGCGGCCGGAGCCGCCTTCGCGGCCTGGCCACCGGTCTGCCCGAAGAGGGTCGCTCCGAAGGCCACCGCCATGCCCGCCAGCTGGAGCGGCGAGAGCGCCTGCCCGAGGGCGGCCCAGCCGATCACGGCGGCGGTCAGCGGCGACAGCGGGCCGAGCAGGGTCACCGAGGTGGCGCTCAGCCGGCCGATGCCGCGGAACCAGAGCCAGTAGCCGACCGCGGTGTTGACCAGCGCGAGGTAGCCGTACCCGGCGAGCGCCCGGCCGTCCAGGGCCGGCGGCGCGCCCTCGAAGACCGCGGCGACCGGCAGGATCAGCAGGCCGCCCGCGGTCAGCTGCCAGCCGGTCACGGCCAGCGGGCCGACGCCCTCGGGGCGCCCCCAGCGCTTGGTCATCACGGTGCCGGCGGCCATCGAGGCCGAGGAGGCGAGTCCGGCCAGTACGCCGGCCAGGTCCAGCGCGGCGCCGGCCTTGAGGACCACCATGCTGACGCCGAAGGCGGCGCCGACCGCCGCCAGCAGCTGCCGGCGGGTGGCCCGCTCGCCCAGCAGCAGGGCGGCGAGACCGGCGACGAAGAGCGGGCCGACCGAGCCGATGACCGCCGCGACTCCGCCGGGCAGCCGGTAGGCCGCCAGGAAGAGGAGCGGGAAGAAGGCACCGATGTTGAGCGCCCCGAGCACCGCCGACTTCCACCACCAGGCGCCGCGCGGCAGCGTCCGGGTGATCGCGACCAGCAGCAGCCCGGCGGGGAGCGCCCGGACCAGGGCGGTGAAGAGCGGCCGGTCCGGCGGCAGGAACTCGGTGGCCACCGCGTAGGTCGACCCCCAGGAGGCGGGGGCGAGGGCGGTCAGGGCGATGACGGTGGCGCGGTTCGGCTTCATGGCGGGTCCTCCCCTTGGATCGCAACGGCTCCGGGCGGATCGCCGTTGCCTCGCTGAGAAGTATCTTACGCATGATTTGCTTAGTGGCAAGCTACTTGCTCGCAAGCAACCTGGGTTGCGGTGGAGCGGAGAACCCGCAGATACTGCGGGCCATGAACGACAGGGCCCAGCACGACTCACCCGCACCGGCCGCCGAGGACGACGCCGTCGATGCCATCCGCGCCCAGTGGAACGCGGTCCGCCCCGACCTCGACGTCAGCCCCATGGGGGTGTTCGGTCGGATCTACCGGATCAGCAAGGCCGTCGGCGACGCGGTGGAGAAGGCGTACAACAAGCACGGGATCTCGCGCGGCGAGTTCGACGTCATCGCCACGCTGCGGCGCTCCGGGGAGCCCTACACGCTCTCGCCCCGGCAGCTCTCCGCCACCCTCATGCTCACCACCGGGGGGATGACCGGGCGGCTGGACAAACTGGAGCGGGCCGGACTGCTGGAGCGCCGGCCCGACCCGCACGACCGGCGCGGCCTCCAGGTCACCCTGACCCAGGCGGGGTTCGACCTGGTCGAGACGACGGTGGTGGCCGGACTCGAGGTCCAGTACGAGGCCCTGGCCGGCTTCTCCCCCGAAGAGACGGCCCAGCTCACCGGACTCCTACGACGCCTCCTCGCCGACGCGGGCTAGCCGGGCGGGGCGGTCGGGATGGGCGGGGAGCGCCGCTTGACGCGGGGACCCGCCCATCCACCCGACACCGCCCTCGGGGTCCTGGAGTGACCGCGCGCGTAATCGCC
>NZ_JBFBGK010000048.1:0-59209 GCF_040684615.1 Streptomyces sp. NPDC089919 | reverse complement strand
GACAAGGACGCCCTCACCGGCAAACCCGTACTCCTGGGCGCCACCGGCGGCACCGCCCGGCACTCCCTGGTCACCGAACACGCCCTGCGCCCGCTCTTCACGTACCTGCGCGCGCTCGTCCTGCCGACCGCCGTCTACGCGGCCTCCGAGGACTGGGGCGAGGACGGCCTCGCCGGACGGATCACCCGCGCGGGCACGGAGCTGGCCCGCTTCACGGCACCCGCCGGTGCCGCCCCGGCGGCCGGGGCGGACGTGGACACCGCCGCCGCGATCGCCCCCCGCTCCCTGACCGGGGCGATCACCTCCGTGGACCCGGCCGACGGCTTCCAGGTGGTCCCCTTCGCGCAGCGGCTGGCGGCCCTCCAGGTGCCCTGAGGACCGCCACTTGGGCCCCTGCGCTCCCAACAGGCCAGGTCAGCGCCGTGTGGACGTGTCCGGTCAACGCATCCTCGACTGATTATTTACCTCCGCGTCACAGTCGGCTGATGGTCTTGCGCCGCCGGACACCGAACCGGCGCGCAGGTCTCATCAAGGAGCGAAATCCATGTCCCAGTCCGTCCGTCGCCGCCTCGCCCTCGCGAGCGCCGTGGTCGCCGCCACCACCGTGGCCGTGGCCGTCACCTCCACCGCCGGTGCGTTCGACAACGCCGACAAGGCGAAGGCGGCCATCCAGAGCGGCAAGGCGAAGAACGTCATCCTCCTCATCGGTGACGGCATGGGCGACTCCGAGATCACCCTCGCCCGCGACTACACCGTCGGCGCCGACGGCCGCCTGAACATGGACAAGTTCCCGCTGACCGGCTCGTACACCACCTACGCGGTGCACGCCGACGGCACCCCCGACTACGTCACCGACTCCGCGGCCAGCGGCACCGGCTGGGCCACCGGCGTCAAGACGGTCAACGGCCGCATCTCCAAGACCCCGGGCACCGACAAGGCCGTCCCCACCCTCCTGGAGCTGGCCCAGAAGAAGGGCTACGCGACCGGCAGCGTCACCACCGCCGAGCTGACCGACGCCACCCCGGCCGTCCTCGCCTCGCACGCCACCGACCGCTCCTGCCAGGGTCCGGCCGACATGGCCAAGTGCCCGGCCGACCGGATCGCCGCCGGCGGCCCCGGCTCGATCGCCGAGCAGTCGGTCAGCCACAAGGTCGACGTCCTCTTCGGCGGTGGCCAGCAGCGCTTCGACCAGACGATCACCGACGGCCGCTACAAGGGCCTGACCGTCACCCAGAAGGCCAAGAAGCTCGGCTACCAGGTCGTCACCGACAAGAACGGCCTCCAGGGCGCCAAGGCGAACAAGCCGGTCCTCGGCCTCTTCGCCACCGGCAACGTCCCCGTCGAGTGGACCGGCAAGGCCGCCGCCGTCGGCGGCACCGACCCGCAGCGCTGCACCACCTCCAACCCGGCCCGCCCGGCCACCACGCCGAGCCTCGCGGACACCGCCGCCAAGGCGATCGAGCTGCTCGAGGCCAAGCAGAAGGCCAAGCACTCCAAGCAGGGCTTCTTCCTCCAGATCGAGGGCGCCTCGATCGACAAGCAGGACCACGCCGCCGACCCCTGCGGCCAGATCGGCGAGACCGCCGCCTTCGACCGCGCCGTCAAGCTCGCCCGCGCCTACGCGGCCAAGCACCCCGACACCCTGGTCGTCACCACCGCCGACCACGGCCACACCAGCCAGATCGTCCCGCTGGAGGCCACCCCGCCCGGCCTGTCCTCCACCCTGGTCACCAACGAGGGCCAGCAGCTGAAGGTCAACTACTCGACCAACACCCCGGGCCTGTCGCAGGAGCACACCGGCGTCCAGGTCCGCATCGCGGCCCAGGGCCCGCAGGCCTTCCGCGTCCTCGGCATCACCAACCAGACCGACCTCTTCACCACCATCAGCGAGGCCCTGCGCCTGCGCTGACCCCCGGCACACCCCTCAGGGAGCGGAAGGCCCGTCACGGCCCTCCGCTCCCTGCGGCATGTCCGGGGCACGGGTGCCCACGCCCACCGGGCGAGGGACATCGACGCGTACCTGCGCAGCGGCTGATACACGGCTGATGAGCGGGCCTCCTAGCGTTCGGAGGGCCGCCCGCCCACGGCATCCGTCCGGCCGGGCGGCCGTCGCACCGACCGCTCCCCGTGTCCCGGAAGGCCCGCCCCCATGCGCACGTCCCCCCGCCCCCGGCGCCGCCGCGTCCTGACCGCCGCGGCCGTCGCCACCCTCGCCCTGGCGACCGCCTGCGGCGGCGGCTCCGCCCCCGAGGCCGTGGTGCAGCCGCTGCGGGTGCTCGCGCAGACCGGTACCGGGCAGGCGTCGCAGCTCACCTACGACCTCGGCGACCGCGCGTACGCGCCGCCGGGCCTGTCCGGGCAGCTCACCGAGCTGCGGGCGGAGGTCACCGCGCCGCGCCGGCTGACCGGGGCCAAGCACCCCCTGGTGATGGTCCTGCACGGCTGGGGCGACGTCTGCGCCGCCGGTGACCGGCCCGACCGCCCCGCCTCCTGGCCGTGTACGAAGGGCTCCCGGCCGGTCGACAACTACCTGGGGTACGGGTACCTCGCCCAGGCCCTGGCCGCCCGGGGCTACATCGTGGTGTCCGTCTCGGCCGACGGCATCCAGGCACAGGAGAAGGACCGGGGCAACGTCGCCCGGGCCGCGCTCCTCGACAAGCACCTGGAGATGTGGCGTGACCTGGCGCAGGGCAAGGGACCCCTGAAGGCCCTGAAGCAGTTCACCGGGCACGTGGACCTGACCAGGGTCGGCACCGTCGGCCACTCCCGGGGCGGCGGCGGAGTCCTGACCCAGGCTCTGGACGGCCATAAGGGCGTCCCGGGCGTGACCCTGCGCGGCACGCTGGCGCTCGCCCCGGCCATGAACGGCATCGACACCGCGAAGGAGCACCTGACCCGGGTCCCGCTCGCCGTGCTCGCCGGGACCTGCGACGCCATGTGGGAGGACAGCAAGGTCGCGCTCACCCTGGCCGCCGGGAACCCGCACGCCGAACACCAGGACGTGACCGGCGGCAACCACAACGCCTTCAACACGGTCTGGACCCCCGGCACCGGCCCCGCCTTCGCCACCGACGACGTCGCGGTCGAACACCGCGACCGCCCCGGCGGCCGCTGCGAGAGCACCAACGGCACCGGCACCCCGAAGCGGCTGACCCCGGCCGAGCAGCAGGCCTTGGCGGTCCGGTACGCGACGCGGTTCTTCGACCGGTACCTCCGCTGACGCGGCGCCGGCCGTCGAGCGCACGGACCGCGCGCACACGGCGAATCCGGTGTGATCTCATGCCTGGTGACCATCCGTCATGAGCCGCCGACCGGGAGCCCGCCGCCGTATGAGCACGTCCTCGCCCCGCACCCCGACCGCGCCGGACTGGCCGCACTGCGGCGAGGGAGCCGATCCGGCCGGCGACCCCATAGGGTGCACCGGCATTCGTGTCCTCGGGTTCGCGGCCTGCCTGGCCCACCTGGCCGAGGGCGAACGCCGGAGGTACCTGAGGAGCCTGGCGCCGGGGGCCGCGGTCGACCACCGCGGCACACGGGTCAGTGGCCTGCTCCTGACCGGGATCCTCGATGCCCTGACGGATCCGGCCACGGGGAACGCGCGGTTCGGCGCCGCCCGGTTCGAGGAGGCCGTCTTC
Source organism: Streptomyces sp. NPDC089919 (assembly GCF_040684615.1). Lineage (NCBI taxonomy): Bacteria > Bacillati > Actinomycetota > Actinomycetes > Kitasatosporales > Streptomycetaceae > Streptomyces > Streptomyces sp. NPDC089919. The sequence goes on along the minus strand of NZ_JBFBGK010000048.1, from coordinate 55,574 downwards.
CCCGAAGAGGCACGCTTCTGCGATGTCCGCTTCTCGGGACGGGCCGATTTCAGCGGCGCGCAGTTCGCCGGCGCCGCCCAGTTCGACCAGGCGCAGTTCGAAGGGAGGGCGGGCTTCCGGGACACCCGGTTCGGCGGCCAGGCGGTGTTCCGGTCCGCACGGTTCCATGACGGCCTGTGGTGCGACGGGGCGGCGTTCTCCCGGCAGGCCCTGTTCGACCGGGCGGAGGTCTCGGGACCGGCCGTGTTCCGGAGCACGGAGTTCGCCCACGACGTCCGCTTCCAGGGAGCGCGCTTCTCGGACGGCGCCTACTTCGAGCGGGCCGTGTTCACCGGCGGCGACGCGAGTTTCGCCGATGCCGTGTTCGACGGCGAGGCCCTGTTCCAGCAGGCGCGCCTGGCCGACGTGGCGTTCGACAGGACGCGGTTCGGTGCCGAGGTCCGCTTCAGCCAGGCACGGTTCGAGGGGGACGCCCAGTTCGACCGGGTGCGGTTCGCCGGCGAGGCCTGGTTCGACAAGGCGCGCTTCGGTCACGCCGGTTCCTTCCTGTGGACCCGCTTCGAGGACGAAGCGTGGTTCCCTGAAACGCATTTCACCGGCCACGCCCAGTTCCACGAGACCCGGTTCGCCGGCCGGACCTCCTTCCGGGGCGTGCGCTTCGGCTCCGACGCCTGGCTCGACCGCGCCGTGTTCGCCGAGGAGGCGACTTTCGAGGAGGTGTACTTCGCGTCCTCCGGGTCGCTCGCCGAGGCCCGCTTCGCCCTGCTGCCGCGGTTCGGTCCGGTGGTGTGCCGGCAGGACCTCGACCTGTCCGGCGCGCTGTTCGAGGTACCGCTGACGCTCGAGGTCGCGGCGCGGGAGGTGCGCTGCCTGCGGACGCGGTGGGAGGCGACGGCGACGCTGCGGCTGCGGTGCGCCACCCTCGACCTGGGCCAGGCGGTGCTGTCGGCGCCGGTCGCGGTCATCGCGCACCCCGCGCCCTTCGCGGTGCGCGGCAGGACCCTGCCCGAGGGCCCGCTCGCCGGGTCGCCGGAGGTCCGGGTGGCCTCGGTCCAGGGCGTGGACGCCGCGCACCTGGTGCTCACCGACACGGACCTGACCGACTGCCTGTTCACCGGCGCCTTCCACCTCGACCAGCTCCGTCTGGAGGGCCGCTGCACCTTCGCCGGCGTCCCCACCGGCTGGCACCGGCGCGGTGCCTGGCCGGCCCGCTGGACGCGCCGCCGGACGCTGGCCGAGGAACACCACTGGCGGGCGCACCGGGCGGGCGCGCCGGTCCCGGCCGCGGGCGAGGCCCCGTCGCCCGCCGCCTGGCGCACCGGGCCCCACCACGCCGACGCCGGTCTCACCCCGGACCCGGAGGACGTGGTCGCCACCTACCGGCAGCTGCGGAAGGCGTTCGAGGACGGCAAGAACGAGCCGGGGGCGGCCGACTTCTACTACGGCGAGATGGAGATGCGCCGCCACGACCGGGCCGGCACCCCGGCCGGCGAGCGCGGTCTGCTGCACGGCTACTGGCTGCTCTCCGGCTACGGCCTGCGCGCCTCGCGCGCCCTGGGCTGGCTGGCCGCCGCGATGCTGACGACGGTCGTGCTCCTGATGGGCTTCGGCATACCGGGGGACTCCCCGAAACAGCGGGCGACCGGCACCCTCCCGGCCGCCGGGGGCCGGCTTGCCCTGACCGTCGACACGGCGGATCCGCGGAATCCGACCGGGGCGCGCTTCACCGGCAAGCGGTTCGACAAGGCCCTCGGGATCACCCTCAACTCGGTGGTGTTCCGCTCCAGCGGACAGGACCTGACCACCGCCGGCGGCTATATCGAGATGACCTCCCGGCTCCTCGAACCCACGCTCCTGGCCCTGGCGGTCCTCGCGGTCCGAGGGCGCGTCAAACGCTGACCACCGCCCGCCGCAGACCGGTCCAACGGCGTTGTCAGTGGCGGCTCGTAGCGTCTGGGGCATGACGCGAACCGCACACACCTTCGCCTACGCGGGGGCCTCCGCGCTGTCCGGGACCGGCTCCGAGCGGCTGCTCGGGCTGGAGACGGCCGGCGGCCTGACCCCGGCGGGCGCCGAGGCGCACCCGCAGTTCTTCGCCGGCTTCCTGAGCGAGCCCCAGGCCGCCGCGCGGGGGCTGCTGGCCGTCGCGGACGTCGCCGCGGCGCGCTACGTCCGGCGCACCCGGCCGAGCTCCCTCGACCCGGTGGTCACCGGCAACGGCGACCGGCTGCGCTTTGAGTCGTTCTCCGGGTGCTGCGGGGTCTACGCCCGGCTCGACGTCCTGCCCGAGGGGCTGCTCGGCGCCGACACCGGGCACGGCACCACCAACGTGGACGTCAACCACCCGCTGCGCGAGGCCCTTTCCCGGCTCACCGGCGACGACCCGCTGCACCTCCGGGTCGGCCCCGACGAGCTGGCGGTCACCACCCTCGAGGGTCCGGTCGTGGAGAAGAAGGTGCCGCTGCCCGACCGCTGGCTGCGCGGCTTCGCCGAATCCCAGGCCATCACCGCCGGGTTCGACCAGCGCGCCGAACTGCCCGCCGCCGAGGCGGTCCGCTTCCTGCGGTCGCTGCCGCGCGCCGGCGCCGGCGGAGCGGTCGGCGGCCCCCTGTGGGTGGTCCCGGCGGGCCGGACCCTGCGGCCCGCCACCCGCCCGGTGCCCGGCGCGGTCTGCCTGCCCGGCCCGGAGCGGCTGGCCGCCCTCCAGCGGGTGCTGCGGCAGGCCACCGGCCTGCGGGTGTACGGCCCGCTGCCCGACGGTCCGGCCCCCACCGCCTCCGCCTGGGAGGTCACCCTGCCCGGGATGCGGCTGACGCTGACCCTCTCCCCGGAGGCCGACCGCGGCTTCTCCGGCGAGGGCGCCGTGCTGGAGGCCCTGGCCGGTGACACCGCGGGCGAGGACGCCGAGCTGGTCGCCGTCCTGCTGGCCTGGGAGCCGCGCATCGACCCGGCCGACCTGGCCGAGCAGTCGGGCCTGCCGGTGGCCCGGGTCCGCGCCGCCCTCACCCGCCTGGGTACGGCCGGCCGGGTCGGGTACGACCTCGCCGAGGCGGCGTACTTCCACCGCGAACTGCCCTACGACGCCCGGCGCGCGGAGCGGCACAACCCGCGCCTGGCCGGCGCCCGCACCCTCCTGGCGGCGGGCGCCGTCACCTTCGACGGCCCCGCCACCGCCGTCGTCGCCTCGGGCGAACGGCACTACCGGGTACGTGAGTCGGGCGGCGCCGCCAGCTGCACCTGCCAGTGGTGGGCCGACTACCGGGGCCGCCGGGGCCCCTGCAAGCACGCCCTCGCCACCCGCATGGCCCGCCGGGCCGCAGCCCTGACCACCGCCGGCGCGCACAGCGCCACCAGCACGGGAGACGCCCGATGAGCACCGCACCCGACATCCTGGCCGTGGTCCGCACCGGCCGTACCAAGGAACTGCCCGTGCTGCTCGACCCGTTGGACCGGGCCGGTCGCCGGGAACTGCTCACCGGCCTGAAGGAGCTGCGCGCCGAGCTGCGCCGCGGCGGCTGGGAGCGCTGGCGGGAGCGCGAGCGGGCCACCCCGGCGCTGCTGGTGGCCGGCGCCGCCTGCCAGACCGGGGCCGCGGCGGTGGCGTCCTGGATCGGGGCGCGCGGCGAGAGCCGCTGGCAGCGCCGGCCGTACGACGTCCTCCTGGGCATCCTCGCGGACCGGGACCCGGCCTGGCTGGGGGACCTCGCCCACCGGCTCGCGGCCCGGCCGTCCGGTGCGGCGGTGGACTACCCGCTGATCCTGGCGCTGGTCGAGCGGGCCGGGTGCCCGATGCCCACCCCCGACGGCTGCGTCGAGGGCTGGGCGACGGCCGTGGAGGGCGCCGGCCTCCCCCTGACCGAGGCGCTGCGCCGGGCCCCGCACCTCACCGCCTTCGTCCCGAGGCTGTTCGAGACGCCCGCACCGGTGGCCGGCCTGTCCTGGCGCTGCGGTACCGAGGACCCCGACCACTGGCCCGCGGCGCTGGCGACCCTCGCCGCCGAGGGCCTGCTCGACCGCGCGGCGCTGCTGGACGGGTGCACGGCCCGCCTGGTGCGCGGCGGCGTCGCCAACCACCTCAAGCCGTACCGGGCCGTGCTGGCGGCGCTGCGGCCGACGGGGGAGGAGGAGCGGGCGCGGACCGCCGACTGGATCGCCATGACCGCCGACGCGCCGCCCGGCCTGGCCGGGTACGCCCAGCAGGTCGTGGCCCGGCTCGCCGCGGCCGGCCACCTCGCGCCCGGGCAGCTGGCCGAGATGTCCGCCGCCGTGCTCTTCCGCCCCGAGCGGAAGCTGGTGCGGGACCAACTGACCCTGCTCCGCAAGGAGCTGGCGCGGGACCCGGCCGCCGCCCCCGGGCTGCTGCCGGTCCTGGGCGAGGCCTTCGGCCACCCCGACACCGACATCCAGGAGCGCGCCCTCGAACTCGCCGCCGCCCACCTGGGCGAGGACGCGGCGCTCCGCGCCGAGCTGGCCGACCGCGCGCACCTGCTCAGCCCGGGCCACCGGGCGCGGGCCGTCGCCGTCCTCGGCGCCGACGCCGCCCCCGCGGCGGACGACGCCCCCTACCAGGAGCTGCTGCCCCCGCCCCCGCTCCCGGCCCCGCTCGCCCCCGCCCCGGCGACGGTCGAGGAGACCGTCGAGCTGGTCGCGGCCGTGGTCAACTCCCGCACCGAGAGCGCCGAGGAGTTCGAGCGGGCCCTGGACGGCCTGGTCCGGCACGCCCACCGGGACCGCGCCGCGCTGGCCGCGGCGCTGGCGCCGGCCATGGCCGGCCGGTACTGGCTCGACCCGGAGCGCCGGCACTTCCACGACGGCGACCTGCCGGGCCTGGAGCACATCGCCGCCGCCGTCCTGGACGTCCGCCCCTCCGGGCGGCGCCAACCGGCCCTGGTGACCTGGCGCAGCGACTGCCACCACAGCGACGCGGCCGAGGCCCGGCACGCCCGGCTGGTGGAGGCCGCGTGGTACATCCGCACCCGCCCGCTGCCCTTCCTGCTCGCCACGCCCACCCTGGCCTCCGGCAGCCTCGACCCGCAGGTGCTGGTGGCCCGGCTGGCCGAGTACGCCCGCCTCGGCGTCCGGCGGGCCGGCCCCGCGGACTTCGCCCAGGCCCTGCTCCGGGTCCGGCGCGATGCGGCGGCCGTGCCCGCCGCGATCGCGCTGGGCACCCCCGAGGGGGAGCGGCTGGCGGCCTGGCTCGGTGCGGCCGGCCGGCCCGCCGCGATCACCCGCCGGACCCTGTCCGCCGACGACGGGGTGTACGGCGGCGCGCCCGGCCGGGTGGTCCTGGACACCGGCGAGCGCACCGTCCTGCGCACCGGCTTCCCGCAGGTCTTCCGGTCCCTGGGCCGGGCCCGCCCGGCGGGCGGGCGCTGCTGGGACGGCCTGCCGGAGGAGGAGACGCTGCTCGCGATGTTCCCCGAGGACCGGGAGCTGCTGGCCGCCTGGGTGCTGCCGGTCCTCACCTCCTGCGCGGTGGCGGGCGCCCGGCGGGGGACCGGGGTCCTGCCGGGGCTGGCGGCCGCCGGGGGGCCGGCCGGGGAGGCCCTGCACCTCGCCGTGGCCACCGGGCTCGGTGCCCGGCACGCCGAGGACCGGCTCCAGGCGGTCGACGCGCTGCTGACCCTCGCCGCCCGCGGCGAGTTGGACACCGGGCGGCTGGGGGCCGACCTCGGCGCGCTGCTGGCGGAGGGCACCGTCAAGCCCGGCCGGCTGGCCGACGCGTTGCGCACCGCCGCCGACACCGGCGCCCATGCGACGACCTGGGCGGTGCTGGCCGGGCTGCTGCCCACGGTGCTCACCGGCGGAGCCGACCCCCGCGGCACCGGCGAGCTGCTGGCCACGGCGGCCGAGTGCGTGGAGCAGTGCGGGTCCGACGCGCCGCTGCCCGCCGGCCTCACCGAGACCGCCGCCCGCCCCGGCCGCTCCCGCCTGGCCACCCAGGCGGCCCGGCTCCGTGACGCCCTCCAGCGCTCCCAGGCCTGCTGAGACCGCCCCGTACCCAGTGGCCGCCGAACAGGCGGTTTGCGGATCGCCGTCACCTCGCCTTTAATAAATGAACAGGCATTCATTAACGCGAGGTGGCGACGATGGCACGTCCCCGAGGGGTGGACGATGCGGCGATCCTGCGGGCCGCGGCCGAGGTGATGGGACGGGTGGGCCCGGCCGGGCTCACCCTGGCCGCGGTGGCGAGCGAGGTCGGGCTGGTGCCGGGGACCCTGGCGCAGCGCTTCGGCTCCAAGCGGGGCCTGCTGCTGGCGCTCGCCGACCGGTCCGTCCAGGACGCCGGAGAGCTGATCGACCGGGTCCGGCAGGCCCACACCTCCTCGCTCGGCGCGCTGCGCGCCCTGGTGGCGGAGCTGACCGCGCCCATGACCACGCCCCGGGCCTTCGCCAACCACCTGGCGTTCCTGTGCGCGGACCTCGCCGACCCCGAGCTGTACGAGCGCGCCCTGGCCGTCCACCACGCCCAGGCGCAGGCCATCGGGGACCTCCTCGCCCAGGCCGTCGACACCGGCGAACTGCGACCCGGTACCGACCCGCCGGCGCTGACCCGCACCCTCCAGACCGTCATCGCCGGCACCGGCCTGACCTGGGCCCTGGACCGCGAGGGAGACCTCGGCCACCGGCTCGGCCGGGAACTCGACGCCGCGCTCTCCCCCCACCTGCCCACCCGCCCTGCCCACGCCCCGGAGGAATCATGACCACCGACCCCCGCCCGCTCGTCGGTCAGGTCGCCCTCGTCGCCGGAGGCACCCGGGGCGGCGGCCGGGGCATCGCCCTCGCGCTCGGCGCCGCCGGCGCGACGGTGTACGTGACCGGTCGCAGCAGCGCCGCCGGCCGCTCCGACCTGGACCGCCCCGAGACGATCGAGGAGACCGCCCGCCGGGTCACCGAGGCCGGCGGGCACGGCATCGCCGCCCGGGTCGACCACAGCCGGCCCGCCGAGGTCGAAGCGCTCGTGGCGCGGATCGCCGCCGAGCAGGACGGCCGGCTCGACGTCCTGGTCAACTCGGTCTGGGGCGGGGACCCCCTCACCGACTGGGCGCACCCCCTGTGGGAACAGGACCTCGACACCGGCTTCCGGCTGCTGCGGCAGGCCGTCGACACCCACGTCATCACCAGCCGGTACGCGCTGCCCCTGATGGTCGCGCGCCGCAGCGGGCTGGTCGTCGAGGTCACCGACGGCAACACCGCCCGCTACCGAGGCTCCTTCTTCTACGACCTCGCCAAGTCCTCGGTGATCCGCCTCGCGGTCGCCCAGGCGGCCGAACTGCGGCCGTACGGCGTCGCCGCCGTGGCCCTCACCCCCGGCTTCCTGCGCTCGGAGGCGATGCTGGACCACTTCGGCGTCACCGAGGACACCTGGCGCGAAGGCATCGCCCAGGACCCGGACTTCGCCCACTCCGAGAGCCCCGCCTACCTCGGCCGGGCCGTGGCCGCGCTGGCCGCCGACCCGGACGTGCTCGCCAAGTCCGGCCGCGCGCTGGCGACCTGGGGCCTGTACGAGGAGTACGGCTTCACCGACGCCGACGGCAGCCGCCCGGACTTCGCCGCCCACTGGGCCGCGCACCTGGTGGCCGAGCACGGCCCCCTGGGAGACCCGCTGTGACCTCCTGACCGTGCCGGAGGGGGCGGATTCCGGCCAATCCGTGTGTTCTGGGGACCGGTCGGGACGGGTCCGGCAGGATGGCGCCCGAGTACGGCGGGCGGGTGCGGAGGAGCGGGGATGCAGAGCGGCGGTACGGTCGCGGTGGTCGGCGGGTCCATCGCGGGCTGCGCGTTCGCGTCGGCGGCGGTGCGCGCCGGGGCGGAGCGGGTGGTGGTGCTCGAACGCACCGGCGGGCAGTTGTCGGACCGGGGCTTCGGCCTGTGCATCCACGACGACCGGGCCGCCGAACTGGCCGCGGCCGGCTCGCTGCCCCCGGGCATCGCGGCCCACCCGCTGACCCGGCGCCGCTGGGTGGTGCGCGACGGCGTCGAGGACGCCGGCCGGCTCTTCTGGGAGCAGCCGTTCCCCTTCCACTCGTACCACTGGGGCCTGCTCTGGCAGGGCCTGCGCGCCGCCACCCCCGCCGCGGTGTCCTACCGGCAGGGCGCGGCCGTCACCGAGGTCACCGCCGCGACCGGCACCGACCGGCCCCGGGTGACCCTCGCCGACGGCAGCGCCGAGCGGTACGACCTGGTGATCGGCGCCGACGGCTACCGCTCGGTGGTCCGCGGCGCCGTCAGCTCCGGCTCCCGGCCCCACTACGCCGGATACGTCTGCTGGCGGGGCCACTTCGACGCCCGCGCGATGGCCGGGCTCCCGGACGTCTGGCCCGCGGACTCGGTCACCACCGTCTGCTTCCCCGGCGGCAGTTGCGTCATCTACCGGATCCCCGGCCCGGCCGGCACCACCCGCGTGAACTGGGTGCTGTACGCGGTGCCGCCGCAGGACGGCACGCTGCGCTTCGACGACCCCACCAGCTTCCCGCCCGGGCACGTCACCGCCGCCTTGGCCGGGGCCCTCGCCGAGCTGCTGGAGCGGGAGTTCCCCCCGTACTGGGGCCGGCTGCTCGCCCTCACCGCCCCCGAGGACACCTTCGTCCAGCCCATCTACGACCTCGAAGCCCCCACCACCGCCGCCGGCCGGGTGCTGCTCGCCGGGGACGCCGCCACCGTGGTCCGCCCGCACAACACCAGCGGCGTGGCCAAGGCACTGCAGGACGCCACCGCCTTCGAGGACGCCTGGCGCGCCGCTGGCTCCTGGGACGACCTGGTGGCGCGGTACCAGGACGCCCGCGGGCCGGCCGGCCGCGCCCTGGTCGCGCTGGCCCGCCGGCTCGGCCACGCCCAGGTGGAACGCACCCCCGATTGGGCCGCGATGGACCCCGCCCGCACCGCCCTCTGGTGGCAGGACGTGCTGGCCGGGGCGGCCGACATCGGCGGCCAGTCCCTGACCGGCGCCCGGCCGGCCCCCTGATCGCCCACCGGAGGAGACGACCTCTTTGACCAGTGACCGAACGCCCCCGTCCCGGCGGGGGATCCTCGCCGCGGGTTCCGGAGCGACCCTGGCCGCCGCCCTGGCGACGGGCGGCACCGCCCGCGCCTGCTCCCCGGGCGAGTTCGAGGTACGGCTGCGGGACCTCGAGCGGCGACACGGGGCACGGCTGGGCGTCCACGCCCGGGACACCGGCACCGGACGGACCGTGCGCCACCGCGCGCACGAACGCTTCCCCCTCTGCTCGCTCTTCAAGACCCCGGCCGTCGCCGCGGTCCTGCGCGACCTCGACCGGGACGGCGAGTTCCTGGCCCGCCGCATCCGGTACACCGAGCAGCAGGTCCGGGACTCCGGCTACGCGCCGGTCACCGGCCTGCCGCAGCACCTCGCCGACGGCATGACCGTGGCCGGACTCTGCGCCGCCGCGATCTCCTCCAGCGACAACGCCGCGGCCAACCTCCTGCTCGAAGCGCTGGGCGGACCGGCCGCCGCCACCCGCTTCTGCCGCTCGCTGGGCGACCCAGCGACCCGGCTGGACCGCTGGGAGCCGGCCCTCAACTCCGCCGAGCCGTGGCGCACCACGGACACCACCACCCCGGAGGCCATCGGGGAGACCTACGCGCAGCTGGTGCTGGGCACCGCCCTGGAGCCCGCGGACCGGACCCGGCTCACCGGCTGGCTGCTGGCCACCACCACGGGCGCGGCGCGGCTCCGGGCCGGTCTGCCCGCCGGCTGGAGCGTCGCGGACAAGACCGGCAGCGGCAAGTTCGGCACCGGCCACGACGTCGCCGTCGTCCGCCCGCCGGGCCGGGCACCCCTGGTCCTGGCCGTCCTCACCACCAAGCCGCTGCGCGACGCCCCGCCCGACGAGGCCCTGATCGCCGAGACCGCCGCCCTGCTCGCCGCGGCCCTGGGCTGACCGGCCCGGCGGGGCGCGCCCCGGTGGTTCAGCGGCCGCCGAGGAGGGCGCAGGCGAAGTCCTCCTGGACGGTGCGGAGCCGGGCCAGCAGGGCGGGCTTGGCGGACTTGCTGGTCTGGGTGTTGATCGAGAAGGTCAGCGAGCGGCGGCCGTCCGGGGTGGTGGCGGCGAGCTGGGTGTAGCCGGGGAAGTTCCCGGTGTGGCCGTACAGGACCCCGCACCGGGTCGTGTACTGGAACACCGCAAGGCCCGCGGCGTTGGTGCCGGGTCCGGCCGGCTCCGAGGCGTCGCCGGCTCGGAAGGTCTGCTCCTTGCGGGTCTTCGCGGTCAGCAGTGTGGGGCCGGCGTAGCCGCGGATGAAGGCGCCCAGTTCCCGCGGGGTGGAGACGATGCCGCCGGAGGCCCAGACGCCCGAGGTGCCGATGGCCTCACTGATGTCCTCGGGCGCGGCCGGCGGGCTCACGTCGTAGCCGTGCAGGTAGGGCTGGGGGAGCCGGTAGCCCAGCGGCAGGCTGGTCTCGCGCAGCCCGAGCGGCCGGTACACGAGCTCCTTGAGCAGGTCCTCGTAGCGGCGGCCGGTGACGGCCTCGGCCATGAGGGCCACCGCGATGTTGTCGGAGTTGGAGTACTCGTACAGGCTGCCCGGGCGGAAGAGCAGCGGCTCGTCCGCGACGAAGCCCAGGAGCGTGCGCGGGTCGAAGACGTGGCGGGGGTCGGCCTGCAGGATCTCCAGGAAGGCCGGTGCGGCGGAGAAGTCCGGCAGGCCGCTGGTGTGCTGGAGGAGCTGGCGCAGGGTCACCGCGTGCCAGGCGGCGGGCTGGCCGGGCAGCACCTCGCCGATGGTGTCGTCGAGGGTGAGGGCGCCCTGGTCGACCAGCCGGAGCGCGACCGCCCCGCTGAAGGCCTTGGCGATGCTGGCGATGCGCATGTGGTCGTCGAGCCGGGGCGGGCGGCCGGTCGCCAGGTCGCCGACCCCCGAGGTGAAGACCTGGGGCTTGCCGTCCCGGGTGAGCACGGCGATCGCCCCGGGCGGTCCGTCGGCCTGGGCGACGAGCAGGTCCAGCTGCCGTTGCAGACGCCGCGCGGGGGAGGGGTGCCCGCCGTCGGGACCGGCCGCCTGCGCGGGCGGCAGCAGCCCCCCGATCGCGACGGCGGCGAGGGCGGCGGCGGACAGCGCGGCGCGCAGGGTGCGGGTGGGCACGGAGGTCTCCCGGGGTGCGGTGGACCGGCCGGTGGGGGCCTGCCGGTACTGCCTGCCTAGCAGCGGGACGGACCGGCCGGCCGGGCGACGCGCACGGCCGGGGCCGGTCGGCGGACGGGTACGCCCCCGCACGGGGCGTGTCGCGCGGGGCGGCCCACCGGCGTGTCGCCGGTGTCCGGCTCGAATGCGGCCGGACCCCGCCCGCCGCGCGGCAGTCGGGTGCGGGCCCGCGGCCGCGGGTGCGTAGGCTCGGCCTCGGCGCGATCCACGACGAGGAGGATTCCATGAACCCCGCCGGCGAAGACCCGCAGCAGCTGGACTCGGGCAGTCTCCTCAATGCGAGGGCGACGCTCGTGCAGCTCCTCGGCCGGGCGGGGGTCTCCCCGGGCGGTGCCGAGGAGCTGATCGGGCTGGTGGAGGCCGGGGTGTTCGCCGTCGCCTACCGGGAGGTCGACGCCGCCGAGCGGACCGCCCCCGGTGAGAAGGGCGAGCTGTACGCGGCGGGCTGGCTGGACGGCGCCCGCGCCGTCGCCGACGAACTCGGCGGCATCGCCGAACGCGCCCTGCGCCAGGTCGTCGGCGCCGACCCGGCGGAGGAGTCACCGGACGCCCGGCCGCGGGTGCGGAAGATGGAGGTGGAGCGGGCGAGCGTCGCGGTCACCCCGCTGTACCTGGCGTTCAGCGTGGTCTCGGACCTGGACCCGGAGGTCTCCGAGCAGGTGCTCACCGCGGTCCTGGCGACCATGACGGCCCGTCAGCGCGACGGGTACCCGGGCCGGCTCGCGCAGTTCGCCGAGGCCCACCGCGGGCGTCTGGAGGGCCTGTACGCGCAGTACGGGCCCAGCAGCGACATCGCGATCCACGGCCGCTACTCGCTGCTGCACTCGCCGACCAGCGTGGCCGTCCTGGAACGGCTGGTCACGGAACCGGCGGCGCTGCGCCGGGCGTGGGACACCGCCGAACTGCCGCCCGCCTGGCTCGACGGACTGGCCGCCACCTGGGAGGAGCACGCCTGAGGCGCGGCCCGCACGGCGGGGGACGGCCGTCAGCCGCCGTCGTCGCGGCGCGCCCCGGGGAGGACGCCGGCGGCGGGGGCGGCCGGGTCCGGGCTCAGGTCGTGCCCCGGCGGGTCGCGGTCGGCGTCCGGCTGTGTCGCGTACCGGCGGGCCGCGCGTTCGCGTTCGGCGTCCAGTTCCAGCCCGAGCAGGATCGCCAGGTTCGTGATCCACAGCCAGACCAGGAAGACGATCACCCCGGCGAGGGTGCCGTAGGTCTTGTTGTACGAGCCGAAGTGCGCCGCGTACACGGCGAAGCCGGCCGAGGCGGCCAGCCAGATCAGCAGGGCGAGCAGGCTGCCGGGGGTGACCCATTTGAAGGCCCGGTCGCCGGCGTCCGGCGCGGCCCAGTACAGCAGGGCGGTCATGAAGGTCACCAGCAGGGCCAGGACGGGCCACTTGGCGATCGACCAGACCGTCACGGCCGTGTCCCCGGCCCCCAGGGCCGCCCCGGCTCGGCGGGCCAGCGTGCCGGTGAACACCACGATCACCGCCCCGGTGCCGGCCAGCGCCATCAGGACCAGGGTCAGCACCAGCCGGAGCCGGGTGAGCCGCCAGAACGGCCGCTCCTCCGTCAGGTCGTAGACGGCGTTCGCGGACCGGATGAAGGCCCCGACGTACCCCGAGGCGGACCACAGCGCCACCAGCAGGCCGGCGACGGCCAGGACCGAACCGGTGCCGCTGCTCGCCCGGAGCTGGTCCAGGGCGCTCTGGACGACGTCCCGCGCCGAGGCGGGGACGAGCTGCGGCAGGTCGTCCAGGAGGCTGCCGGCGGCGCCCCCGCCCGTGAGGCCCAGCAGGGAGACGAGGACTAGCAGGGCCGGGAACAGGCCCAGTACGCCGTAGTAGGTCAATGCGGCAGCGCGATCGGGCAGTTCGTCGTCCGCGAACTCGCGGACCGTCCGGCGCAGGAAGGCCCGCCAGGCCGAGGCCTCTCTGCGAGCGCGCCGTCGGTGCCGGGGCTCAGCTCGCGACGCGCGTGTACAGGGCACGGCGTTCCGCCTCGGTCAGTCCGCCCCACACGCCGTACGGTTCCTGGGTGCGCAGCGCGTGGCGCAGGCACTCCACCTGGACCGGGCACAGCGCGCAGACCTCCTTGGCCGCCTCCTCGCGGTCCGTGCGGTCCTCGCCGCGCTCGCCGGCCGGATGGAAGAACCGGTCCGTGCCGAGATTGCGGCACGCGGCCCGCTCCTGCCACGTCCAGTGGTGTTCCGCCCGGCCGGGCAGCCGTGTCAGGTTCGCCATGTGCCCTCTCCCCTCGATGCGTTGGCGGGTCCTTCGCCGCTCTGTCCCTCGTCTGACCCCGATGTCTGTTCCAAAACCCCTCCGTTCGTGGACGGGGGCGGGAGCGCGCCCCGGCATGCCGGTGCCCGGTGCGGGTACGCGCGGACAGCACGGATCCGTACGGATCTGCGCGGACGTCAGGCGAAGGGCCAGGTGAGGAAGTTGAAGCTGCAAGCGGTGGGCTGGGCGCGGTCGTTCCCGGTGCGCAAGGGTGCGCGGGCGGCCCGCGAGTGGACCTCCTGGCACCTGTCGGCGCTGCCCTGGACCCGGCAGGCGCCGGACACCGTGCACTCGGTGCTGCTGACCGTCTCCGAGCTGGTGACCAATGCGCACCTGCACGCCGCGAGCACGGCGCAGCTGGTGCTCACCTGGGACGGCGGCTGCCTGCACGTCAGCGTGGCGGACGCCGACCCGCGGCTGCCGATGCCCCGGGAGGCCGACCGGATGGCGACCTCGGGGCGCGGGCTGGGCATCGTCGCGGCGCTGGCCGACAGCTGGGACGTGCACGCCTGGCACGGCGGGAAGGCGATCACCGCCTGCTTCCGCCCGCCGGGGAGCACCGGCGGGCACGGCGGCCCCGGGTAGGCCGCACCGCCGGCGCGGCCTACCCGGGGCGCGGGGTCAGGCTTCCTGCGGTCCGGCGACCGCGGGGGAGGTGGCCACCCGCGGCAGGGCGTACGGGTGCTTCTCGGCGAGCCAGCCCACCAGCCGCTCGCGCACGTCGCAGCGGACGGTCCACAGGTCGTCGGGGTCCTTGGCGGTGACCACGGCCCGCAGGACGACGGTGTGGGGGGTGGTGTCGGTGACCGCGAGGCTCCAGCCGCGGCCGTCCCAGGCCTCGCAGCCGTCGAGGACCTGCTTGAGCTGCTCGCGGATCAGCGGCACGGGGGCCCGGTGGTCGCAGTGCAGGAAGACGGTGCCGGTCATCTGGATCCCGCCGCGGGACCAGTTCTCGAAGGGCTTGCCGGTGAAGTAGGAGACCGGCATGGTGATGCGGCGCTCGTCCCAGGTGCGGACCGCGAGGAAGGTCAGGGTGACCTCCTCGACCACGCCCCACTCGCCGTCGACCACGACGGTGTCGCCGATCCGGACCATGTCGCCGAAGGCGATCTGGAAGCCGGCGAAGAGGTTGCCGAGGGTGGACTGGGCGGCGACGCCCGCGACGATGCCGATGATGCCCGCCGAGGCCAGCATCGAGGTGCCGACGGCCCGGAAGTCGGGGAAGGTGAGGAGCATCACGGCCGCGGCCACCACCGCCACGACGGCTGTGACGATCCTCATGATGAGCGTGACCTGGGTGCGGACGCGGCGGACCCGGGAGGGGTCGCGGGTGCCGGTGGCGTAGCGGGCGTAGGAGGACTCGACCACGGCGGAGGCGAGGCGCACCACGAACCACGCGCTGGCGCCGACGGTCACCAGGGTGAGGGCCTGGCCGGCGGCGGCCTGGTGCTCCTCCAGCGGCCGCCAGCCGATCTGCCGGTACGAGCCGCGCAGCAGCGCGGTCAGCAGCAGGAGCCGGAAGGGCAGCCGGCAGCGGCGCAGCATGTGCCACAGGGGGGTCTCGGGGTGGCGGTCGTCCACGCGTCGCATCAGCAGGTCGACCAGGGCGCCGGCCGCCGCGGTCAGCAGGAGGGATCCGCCGACGACGGCCAGCAGTCGCAGAAGGCTGTTCATGACTCCTCGAGGTGGGTCGGGAACGGGGCCGCTGGGACCGCATCCGGACGGGCCGTGACGGCACACCGAGGGTGATCACGCAGCACCGGGCGGTCATGGCGACCGCCCGGTGCGCGTGCGAGGCAGGTGTCGAGCAGGCGCTCAGTCCTCGCGGAGGAGCTGGGCCCGCAGGTCACGCAGGGTGCGGGAGAGGATGCGCGAGACGTGCATCTGGGACAGGCCGATCTCGGCGCCGATCTCCGCCTGGGTCATCTCCTGGCCGAAGCGCAGCCGCAGGATCAGCTGCGAGCGCTCGTCGAGCTCGGCGAGCAGCGGGGCCAGGGCGTGCCGGTCCTCGACGGCCTCCAGGGCCGGGTCGATGTCGCCCAGCACCTCGGAGAGGCTGTGGGCGTTGCCCGCACCGGGGCTCGGGGAGCCGGCCGAGGCGCTGTCGTGCGGGGCGTCGATGGACTGGGCGGAGTAGCCGTTGGCGGCCACCAGGCCCTGGCGGGCCTCGTCCTCGGTGATGCCGAGGTGGTCGGCCAGCTCGGCGGGGGAGGGGGCGTGGCCCAGGACCGAGGTCAGCGCCTCGGTGGACTTGGCCAGCTCCACGCGGAGTTCCTGGAGGCGGCGCGGCACCCGGACCGCCCAGGTGGTGTCCCGGAAGTGCCGCTTGATCTCGCCGGTGATGTACGGCAGGGCGAGGGTGGTGAACTGGGTGTTGCGGTCCGGGTCGTACCGGTCGATCGCCTTGATGAGACCGATGGTGCCGACCTGGATGATGTCCTGGTTCTCCGGACCGCCCGGACGGTCCCGGAAGGGCCGGGCGGCGAAGTTCACCAGCGAGATGTTCATCTCGATGAGGGTGTTGCGGACGTACTGGTACTCGCGGGTGCCCTCTTCGAGGCTGTGCAGCCGCTCGAAGAAGACGCGGGTCAGCTGGCGGGCGTCGTGCGGCGCCAGTTCCCGCGGGCAGGGTACGTCGGGCAGCCCGGGCAGGATGCTGCTCGCCGGGGCCGGGGCCACCGCGTACGGGGCCGCCTCGGTCGCGGCCTGGATCGTGGCCTGATCGGTGGTCTCGGTCGGGGCCGTGAAAGTCATTGTCTCGCTCCCTGGGCACGGATGCTTGCGGCGCGCTGCTGGATCGCTTCGGACGTGCGGAACGCCCCCGGTCATTCGGAGGCGTGCTTCCGCTTGCCCTCTGACCCTGCCTGCCGGAGGGACACACGTCAAGTGATACCGGAAATGCAGTTCGGGATTTGTGTTTCGCGAGTCCGCACTCAAGAATGGTGCGGTGGACACTGAGCACACGAGTTCCCGACGCAACAGATGGACCTTCCTGACGAACCACGCGAGGGTCCTGGTCACGATCGCCCGCGACCCGGGGGTGCGGCTGCGCGACATCGCGGTGGCCTGCGACCTGACCGAGCGCACGGTGCAGGCGATCGTCACGGACCTGGAGACGGACGGCTACCTCACCCGCACCCGGGACGGCCGCCGCAACCGCTACGAGATCGCCCCCGGCGCGCGCTTCCGCCACCCGGCCGAGGCCGGGCTGGAGATCGCCGGCCTGTTGGCCTACCTCGCCTCGCCCCTGACGGGCGCCGCCTCCGGCGCCCCGCTCGCGGAGCACAACATCCCCGCCTCGTAAGGCGATTCGCCCTCCGGGCCGTTTCGCCCGGAGCCGGCCGGGTAGCCGCGCGGACACAGCGACATCGTCCGACGAGGAGGCAACACCCATGACCGGCATCGGCGGTTGTATCGCCCTGATCGTGGTGGGGGCCGTCCTCACCTTCGCGAGCGACTGGCACATGCAGGGCGTCAACCTGGACGTGGTGGGCCTGATCATGATGGCCGCCGGACTGCTCGGGCTCGGCGTCTACGCCAGCGTGCTGCGCCGCCGCCGGACGGCCGCGCTCCCGGTGGTCGACGAGACCCGCGACCGGTACTGAGCGGCCCGGCGGATAAATGGGTGGGACGGCGCGCGGAGTCCTGGTAGCGTCCGGAGCACCGTGACAGGACGTGAGGAGGTGGGACCCGTGAACGCTGTATCCAGGTGGGTGCTCCCTCCTTTCCTCACGGTGTGCGACTGACTCAGGGTGTCGTCGGGAGCGCCTCAACAGGCACTTCCGAAAGGCGACAGCCATGAACACCTTCACGATCACCCGCCCGGCGGACACCTGCTGGGAGGCCGTGGCGGACGACCTCGTCGTCGGCCAGGGCGACCTCTCGCACCGCACCGACGGGCGCCGCTTCATCAGCATCGACGTGTGGCAGGACGCGGCCTTCGAGCCGCTGGCCGCCGCCATGCTGGCGGAGCTGCCGGCCCCGCTGCACACCCTGGTCCGTGAGGACGACCACGCCCTCGCCCTGCGCTGGGAGCGGGCCGGCTTCACCCCCGGCCGCCGCGAGGGCGAGTACACCGTGCCCACCGACCCGGCCGCCACCGGCCTGGACGCCGTACCCCCGCCCCCGGGGGTGGCGTTCCTGCCCGGCGCCGAGGCCGATCCGGACCTGCTGCGGGAGCTGGACCGGGCCGTCCGCGCCGAGGTCGACGCGGCCGCCGGCTGGCAGACCATGCCGGCCGAGGTCGTCCCGCTGCCCGTCGGCGACACGCTGGGGGACCCGGCGAAGTACACCGTGGCCGTCCACGACGGCCGGTACGCGGGACTGGTCCGGGTCGTCCCGGTCCGCAGCAGGGCCCGGATCGGCCTCATCGCCGTCCGGGCCGACCAGCGGCGCCTCGGCATCGGGCGGGCCCTGCTGGGCCACGCGCTCGGCGCCCTGCACCGGGCCGGCACCGGCTCGGCCTGGGCCGAGGTGGACGCCGCCAACGGCCCGGCCGCCGCCCTCTTCGAGGGCTGCGGCGCCCGGCGCACCGGCGGCTACCTGGAACTGGTCCGCCCCTGACCCCGGTCCGGCTCCCGCCGGCCCGAGACCCTGCACCACCCGACACCGCAGCATCCGACACCGCACCATCCGACGCTGCACCCTTCGACAGAATGAGAAGCGACACACCTTGCCCAAAACAGCGAACGGCCTCGAATTCGAGGGCACCGTCACCGAGTGCCTGCGCAACGCCACCTTCCGGGTGGAACTCCCCAACGGGCACCACGTGCTCGCGCACATCAGCGGGAAGATCCGCCGGCACCACATCCGCATCCTCCCGGAGGACCGGGTGCTGGTGGAGCTGAGTCCGTACGACCTCACCCGCGGCCGGATCCTCTACCGCTACCGGTGACGGCACGGGGTGCGCCCCGGCCGGGGCGCACCCCGTGTGCAGCCGGACACTGCGGGTAGACGGGGGTCATGACGGTAGCGAAGACTCCCGAACTCGCCCTGGACTGCGCCGAACCCGAGACCCTGGCGCGGTTCTACGCCGAACTCCTCGACGCGGAGGTACGGCCCGGCCCGACACCGGACGACGTGGAGGTCGTCGGCCGGTCCGGCACCCGGCTCACCTGCCGCCGCGACCACGGCTACGCGCCACCCAGCTGGCCCCGGCCGGAGGACTCCCAACAGGCCCACCTGCGCATCCTGGTGGCCGCCGCCGACCTCGACGAGGCCGAGCGGGAGGCGGTCTCCCTGGGGGCCCGCCCGCTGGAGACCGGCGCCGAGGACGGCCCGCACCGGGTACGGCGGATGGCCGACCCGGCGGGCCACGCCTTCGTCCTGACGGCCCTCGATCCGGGCGGCGAGTACCCGCCGTCCGACTGAGCGGTGACCGTCCCGGTCCCGGCCGGGGTCAGCGGTGCAGGGTCGCGGAGGGCGGGCAGCCGTACTGCCGGCGGTAGGCGGCCGAGAAGCGGCCCGGATGGGCGAATCCCCATCGGGCCGCGATCGTGGTGACCGTGCTCGTGGCCGGGTCCGCGCGGCGCAACTCCGCGTGGGCGCCGGCCAGTCGGACCCTGCGCAGGTACTCCAGCGGGGTGCTGTCGAGCTGCCGGCGGAAGGCGTACTGCACCGCGCGCGGGGTGACCGGGACCGCGGCGGCGATGTCGGCCAGGCCGATGTCGAGGTGGGCGTGGGACTCGATGTAGGCGATCGCCCGCCGCAGCGTGTCGCTGCCGGCGTCCCGGCCGTCGAGCCGGCCGGGTGCCTCCCCGGCCGCTGCGTGGGGCAGGGCGGCGAGGGTGGCGGCGGCCAGATGGCGGGCGGCGGTGTCCACCAGCAGGCTGCCCGGGCCGGCGTCGGCGTGCGGGACGACCTGGTCGCGCACGTAGACGACGGCGGCGCCGAGCGCGCGGTTGGCCTCGCGGCTGACGGGCCGCTGCCCGGTCAGCTCCACCGGCCCCCGGAAGCGGTCGCCGGCGACCTCCCCGAGCAGACCCGGGTCGAACATGGTGATCGTGTAGCGCGCGGCGCGCACCTCACCGCGGTACGGCCGGTCGTGCGGGGCCAGCAGGAAGGTCTCGCCCGGCCCGTAGAACTCCTCGCGGCCGTCGGTCGTGTCGGCGAAGGTCCCGTCGTGCAGGGTGATCAGGCAGACGCGGTTCAGGCAGTCGGCGTCGTAGGCCATGGTGTAGCCGAAGTCCAGCCGGTCCACGATCAGGGGGCCGGCGGTCCGGCGGGCGATCCGGGCCCGGGAGTCCTCGGGTCTGCCCCCGATCTTCATGGGGGTGTACGCCGCCGACAGGAACGCCTCGGTCTCCGCCAGGCAGTTGCTGTCGAAGGTAGCCGTCTCCATCACGCCTCACGCCTCCGGACGAGTCCGCACTTCCGCCACCGGTCGGACCCCATCCTCCCGCATCAGGGCCGGTCCGACGGAAGGCCTCCGGTGGGCGCGCGTCAGGAGACCGGTACGCCCGGGCGCAGGAAGTACAGGCCCAGGAGCTTCCCGTCGGGGTCGAAGGTGACCCGGAAGTCGCCCGGTTGCTTCGCCATCACGAGCGGGATGTCCACCACCGTGCCCGCGGTGGTCCGGGTCTCGGCGGGGTCGCCGTGCGACTGGTAGTCGCCGAACTCCTGTTGGTACGTGGTCCAGGACTGCTGGAGCACGTCTGCGGTGGCCTGTTGCCGCAGGGGTTCCGCGAACCGTCCCGAGACCGCGGCGAAGTCGCCCTGGACGACCTCGTCGAGGGTGTCCAGGGCCAGCTGTCCGTAGGAGGGCGCGGCCGGCGCGGTGCTCACCAGGGGTGCCCGGTCGGGTGGTTGGGCCGGAGCCGCGGCCAGGGCGGAGCCGGGTGCGGCCAGCAGGGCGCTCGCGGCGAGCGCGGCGGCGGCCAGGCCGCGGAGCGACCTGCCGGTGTGCGGATCCAGGGCCATGGTCTGCTTCCTTCCCTCGCGCCGGAGCGCGGTGGGCGCGCAACCCGGCGCCGGCAGCCACCTTTCAGGCTAGGCCGCCCGGCCCCGGGCCGCACCTCGGTCGGGAGCCCGTCGGAAGGCAGCATGGACCGCCGATCACTTTCTACTTGCGGAAGTGGAAAGTAATCGGATAGCTTTCCGGTATGGAAAACGACTTCACCCCGCAGGAAGCCCTGGCCATGGCCGAGCGTGGCGCCACCGCCCCCTGGACCAGCTACCCCCGCACGCCCGACTGGTACTACCCCGCCGCCGGAGCCTGGGCCGCCGGTCTGGTGCTGACCGTCATGGAGCTGCACGGGCCCGCCCGCGCCGCGGCCCTGGTCGGCCTGATAGCGCTGAATACGGCCTTCGCGACCTGGTACCGCAAGGTCCGCAGCGCCTGGCCCAAGATCTCCACCGCCCCGGCCGAGTTCAAGCCCGCCATCCGCGCCTTCGTGCTCGGCGCCGTGGTCCTCCTGCTCCTCGTGGCCGCGCTGGGCTACCTCGCCGGCGCGGTGGTCGCCGCCCCGGTGGCGTTCGCGGGCGTCGCCGGCGGTCTGTACGCCTACGAGAAGGCCTACGAGCGCGCCGCGGCCCGCACCCGGGTCCGGGTCGGGGGCCCGGCGTGAGCCTCGCCGACCTCGACCCGGTCATCCACGCCCCCAAGCGGCTGGCGGCCATGTCCGTGCTCGCCCACAGCGACCAGGTGGACTTCGGTTTCCTCCGCGACCACCTCGGTATCAGCGACTCGGACCTGTCCAAGCAGATGACCGCCCTCGAAGCCGCCGGCTACGTCAAGATCAACAAGACCGGCCGGGGCCGGGGTGCCGCCACCTGGTACCGCATCACCACGGCCGGCCGGGACGCCTACCGCCGCCACATCGCGGCCCTCACCGCCATCGTCGCGGGCCCCGGCCCCGCCGCCCCGCAATAATCCCGGCGGCCCGCCCCGGCGCACTGGCAGGATGCGGCCATGATCCTACGACCGCCGTTCGGTGCGGAGTTGAGGGCTGCCCTGGGGCGGCCAGGTCGGTCCGAGAAACTGGGCAGCAGCCCCCGCTCACGGGTCTGGCGCATCGAACTCCCCACCGGGACAGCTGTGTTGAAACAGCTCGTCGAGGGACCGGGCGCCGAGGAGCGCTACGCCCGCGAGGTGAGCGCCCTGCGGCTCGCGGCCCGGGCCGAGACCCCGGTGGTGCCCGCCCTGCTCGCCGTCGACCCCGCCGAGCGCGTGCTGGTACTGGAGCACCTGGAACACCGCAGCCCGCCCGAAGGCTGGATCGTCGGGTACGCCGCCGCACTGGCCCACCTGCACGCCACCACGGGACCCGCCGACGAGGGGTTGCTGCCCCGGTGGCAGGGGCCGGACCGCTCCGACGCCGACTCCTTCCTCCAGCTCGCCGACTCCCTCGGCGTCCCCGTCACCGCCGGAGTCCCCGGCGAACTGCACGACCTGCTCGACCGGTTGGGCCGGGCCCCCGGACAGGCCCTGCTGCACGGCGACCCGTGCCCCGGCAACGACCTGCACACCCCCGCGGGCATCCGGTTCGTGGACTTCGAGCAGGCCTCGCTGGGCAGCGGGCTCACCGAACTCGCCTACCTCCGCGTCGGCTTCCCCACCTGCGCGTGGGTGACGGCGCCGGCGGGGCACCTGCTGGCCCGCGCCGAGGAGGCGTACCGCCGGGAATGGCGGCAGCTCACCGGCTCGGCGGTCGCCGACGGGCTGGTCGACGCCTGCGCCGGCTGGCTGCTGCGCGGCGACGCGCTGGTCCCGCGCGCGCTCCGGGACGGTAGGGACCACCTGGCGCGGCTGGCGGCGGAGGACTGGAGCTGGGGCACGGCCACCGCCCGGCAGCGGCTCGCCCACCGGCTCGGTGTGGTCGGCCGGATGGCGGCGGGCCACCCCGGGCTCGGCGGGCTGAGCGTGCTGGCCGGGGCCATGGGCCGGGCGGCGCGGGACCGCTGGCCGGGGCTGGGGCCGGTACCGGCGCAACGGCCCGAGTGACCCCGGCGGGGAGCGGATTGATTGCGCTGGACCGCAACTGGCTTGCGTTTCTTGCGCTACTGTTGCGTACATGACGCGACGACTTGCTCAGGTGGCGAAGAAGGTGGGGGTCAGCGAGGCGACGGTCAGCCGGGTGCTCAACGGCAAACCGGGTGTCTCGGACGCGACCCGCCAGTCGGTGCTCACTGCCCTGGACGTGCTCGGTTACGAGCGGCCCACCCAGCTGCGCGGCGAGCGCGCCCGGCTCGTCGGGCTGGTACTGCCGGAGCTGCAGAACCCGATCTTCCCCGCCTTCGCCGAGGTGATCGGCGGCGCTCTCGCCCAGCAGGGACTCACCCCCGTGCTGTGCACCCAGACCAAGGGCGGGGTCTCGGAGGCGGACTACGTGGACCTGCTGCTCCAGCAGCAGGTCTCCGGAGTGGTCTTCGCCGGCGGCCTGTTCGCGCAGGCCGACGCCCCGCACGAGCACTACCACCGGCTGGCCGAGCGCAACATCCCGGTCGTCCTGATCAACGCCTCAATCGAAGGCCTCGACTTCCCGTGCGTGGCCTGCGACGACGCGGTCGCGGTCGAGCAGGCCTGGCGCCACCTGGCCTCACTGGGCCACGAGAAGATCGGGCTGGTGCTGGGCCCCGGCGACCACGTCCCCTCCCGGCGCAAGCTGGAGGCCGCCCAGGTCGCGGCCCGCGCGGCCGGCACGCCGCTGCCCGAGGAGTCCGTCGTCCGGTCGATCTTCTCGCTCGAGGGCGGCCAGGCCGCGGCCGCACAACTGCTGGACCGGGGGGTCACCGGGATCGTCTGCGCCAGCGACCCGCTGGCCCTCGGCGCGATCCGGGCGGCCCGCCGCCGCGGCCTGTCGGTGCCGCAGGACGTCTCGGTCGTCGGCTTCGACGACTCCGCCTTCATGACCTGCACCGAGCCGCCGCTCTCCACGGTCCGCCAGCCCATCGAGGCCATGGGCCGGGCCGCCGTCGAGCTGCTCAGCGCCCAGATCCAGGGCCGCCAGTCGCACACCGGCGAACTGCTCTTCGAGCCCGAGCTCGTGGTCCGCGGTTCCACGGCGCCGCCGCCCGCCCGCTGACCCGCTTCCACCCCCTTTCCACCGGCACCGGCCCCTCATGGGGCCGGTGCCGTCGTCATTTCCGGTTCGTCACGGCGCAATTGCCGAGCTGTCTCTCCGCAAGCAATCTGGTCACATCAGTAGACGATGCTCCAATCCTCTGCAACTCTCTGAGCGTTCCACGCAAAGTCTGGATAACAGACAGCCGAATGTTGGACGAGCTCACCTGATCCGCCTCCCGTCACCTCGTACCGCCGCCCGGTACGAGGCCCGAGGCGTGAGGCCGAGAAGCGAGGACAGAGAAGAGATGACAACCCCCACCCGGCGATCACGGTGCCTGAGCGCCCTGATCGCGACGTGTCTCCTGGCACTGGGCGGTCCCCTGCTGACCGCCCGTGCGGCCGGCGGACCGAACCTCGCCCTGGGCGACAGCGCCGCGGCGAGCAGCGCGCTCGCCGAGTACGGCGCGGGCAACATCACCGACGGCAACCAGGGCACCTACTGGCAGAGCGCCGGCTCCAGCCTGCCCCAGTGGGTCCAGGCCGACCTCGGCACCGCCACCGCGGTCGACGAGGTCGTGCTCAAGCTCCCGGCGGGCTGGGAGAGCCGCAACCAGACCCTCTCCCTCCAGGGCAGCACCGACGGCACGCACTTCAGTACCCTGAAGGCCGCCGCCTCCTACGCCTTCACCCCCGGCGCCGGGAACACCGTCACCGTCTCCTTCCCGGCCGCGCAGACGCGGTACGTGCGGGTGGACATCACCGCCAACAGCGGCTGGCCGGCCGCCCAGCTCTCCGAGCTGGAGGTGCACGGCGCCGCCGACGCCTCCGTGAACCTGGCCGCCGGCCGGACCCTGACCGCCAGCAGCTCCACTCAGAACTACACCCCTGCCCAGGCCAACGACGGCAACCGCACCAGCTACTGGGAGAGCGCCAACAACGCCTTCCCGCAGTGGCTCCAGGCCGACCTCGGTTCCTCCGTCCGCGTCGACCGCGTCCTGCTGCGCCTGCCGGCCGGCTGGGACGCCCGCAGCCAGACCCTGAAGATCCAGGGCAGCACCGACGGCACCGCCTTCACCGACCTGACGGCGGCCCGGGCGTACGCCTTCGACGCGACCGACGACCGCACCGCGACCATCTCCTTCGACGCCGTCACCACCCGGTACGTGCGGGTCCTGGTCACCGCCAACACCGGCTGGCCCGCCGCCCAGATATCCGAGCTCGAGGTCTACGGCCCGGCCACCGGGGACACCACCGCCCCCAGCGCCCCCTCCGGCCTCGCCCTCACCGAGCCCGCCGCCGGCCAGATCCGGCTCACCTGGAACGCCGCCACCGACAACGTGGGCGTCACCGCCTACGACCTGTACGCCAACGGCGCGCTGCTCACCAGCGTCGGCGCCGGCACCACCGCCTACACGGACAACCGGCCGGCCGGCCAGACCGTGCGGTACTTCGTCCGGGCCCGGGACGCGGCCGGCAACCAGTCGGGCGACAGCAACACCGTGACCCGCACCGGCGACACCGGCGACACCCAGGCCCCCACCGCCCCGGCGAACCTGGCCTACACCGAGCCCACCGCCGGCCAGGTGAAGCTGACCTGGACGGCCGCCACCGACAACGTCGGCGTCACCGGCTACGACGTGTACGCCAACAACGTGCTGCGCACCAGCGTGGCCGGCAACGTCACCGCGTACACCGACACCCAGCCGGTGAGCAGCACCGTCACCTACCGGGTCCGGGCCAAGGACGCGGCGGGCAACCAGTCGGCCGACAGCAACGCCGTCACCCGCAACGGCACCGGCGGGACCGGCTCCAACCTGGCGGTCGGCAAGCCGATCAGCGCCTCGTCCACGGTCTTCACGTACCTGGCCGAGAACGCCAACGACAACAGCCTGGCCACCTACTGGGAGGGCGCGGCCGGCGCCTACCCCGGCACGCTCACCGTCAAGCTGGGCGCCAACGCCGACCTCGACCGGCTGGTGCTCAAGCTCAACCCGGACGCCGGCTGGTCGACCAGGACCCAGACCGTCGAGGTGCTGGGCCGCGAGCAGGACGCCACCGGCTTCACCGGACTGGTCCCGGCGAAGAGCTACACCTTCGACCCGGCCGGCGGCAACACCGTCACCGTGCCGCTGACCGCCCGGGTGGCGGACGTGCAGCTCAAGTTCACGTCCAACACCGGCGCCACCGCCGGCCAGCTCGCCGAGTTCCAGGTCATCGGCACCCCGGCGCCCAACCCGGACCTCACGGTCACCGGACTCACCGTCTCCCCGGCCGCGCCCGTGGAGTCGGACCAGATCCAGGTCACGGCCACCGTGCGCAACGCCGGCCCGGTCGCCGCCGCGGCCAGCAGCCTCGCCGTGCGGCTGGGCGGCACCGAGGTCGCCACCAAGGGCGTCGGCGCGCTCGCCCCCGGCGCCGAGACCCAGGTCACCGTCCCCCTCGGGGCGCGCGAGGCCGGCTCGTACGAGCTGAGCGCGTTGGCCGACGAGGCCGGCACGGTCATCGAGCAGAACGAGACCGACAACACCTACACCAGCCCGGCCGCGCTGGTGGTCAAGCCGGTGGCCAGCTCGGACCTGGTGGCCACCGCGGTGACCACCTCGCCCTCCAGCCCGTCCGCCGGGCAGGCGGTCACCTTCAAGGTGGCCGTCAAGAACCAGGGGACCGTGGCCAGCACGGGCAGCCAGGACGTGACCCTGACCCTGCTCGACGACAAGGGCGCCACCGTCAAGACGCTGACCGGCAGCCACAGCGGCGCCCTCGCCGCCGGTGCCTCCGCCGAGCTGTCCCTCGGTCCGTGGACCGCGGCCAACGGCTCGTACACGGTCCGGACGGTGCTCGCCGACGACGCCAACGAACTGCCGGTCAAGCGGGCCAACAACACCGCCACCCAGGCGCTGTTCATCGGACGCGGCGCGCACATGCCGTACGAGATGTACGAGGCGGAGGACGCGGCCGCCGGCGGCGGCGCGGCCGTGGTCGGCCCGAGCCGGGAGGTGGGCACGCTCGGTGGCGAGGCCTCCGGGCGCAAGGCCGTCACCCTGGACGCCAACGGCGAGTACGTCGAGTTCACCACCCGGGCCGACACCAACACCCTGGTGACCCGCTTCTCGATCCCGGACGCCCCGGGCGGCGGCGGCATCGACTCCACCCTCGACGTGTACGTCAACGGCGTGCTGACCAAGGCGATGCCGCTGACCTCGAAGTACGCGTGGCTGTACGGGTCGGAGACCGGGCCGGGCAACGCCCCCGTACCGGGCCAGCAGCGGCACGTCTACGACGAGACGCAGCTGATGTTCGACCGGACGGTCCCGGCCGGCAGCCGGATCCGGCTCCAGAAGGACGCCGCCAACACCGCCGCCTCCTACGCGATCGACTTCGTCAACCTCGAGCAGGTCGCGCCGGTGGGCAACCCGGACCCGGCGACCTTCACCACGCCCGCCGGCTTCAGCCACCAGGACGTGCAGAACGCCCTGGACAAGGTCCGGATGGACCCGGCCGGCAAGCTGGTCGGCGTCTACCTGCCGCCGGGGGAGTACGAGACCTCGAGCAAGTTCCAGGTCTACGGCAAGAAGGTGCAGGTGATCGGCGCCGGACCCTGGTACACCCGGTTCCACGCGCCCTCGACGCAGGACAACACCGACGTCGGCTTCCGGGCGGAGGCCACGGCGAACGGCTCGGTGTTCAAGGGGTTCGCGTACTTCGGGAACTACGTCACCCGGATCGACGGTCCGGGCAAGGTGTTCGACTTCTCCAACGTCGCGGACATGGTGATCGACGACGTCTGGGCCGAGCACATGGTCTGCCTGTACTGGGGCGCCAACACCGACCGGATGACCATCAAGAACTCCCGGATCCGCGACACCTTCGCCGACGGCGTCAACATGACCAACGGATCCACGGACAACCTGGTGGCCAACAACGACGCCCGGGCGACCGGTGACGACAGCTTCGCGCTGTTCTCGGCGATCGACGCCGGCGGCGCGGACGAGAAGAACAACGTCTACGAGAACCTGACCAGCACCCTGACCTGGCGGGCCGCGGGCATCGCCGTCTACGGAGGCTTCAACAACACCTTCCGCAACATCTACATCGCCGACACCCTGGTCTACTCGGGGATCACCATCTCCTCGCTGGACTTCGGCTACCCGATGAACGGCTTCGGGACCGACCCCACGACCTTCGAGAACATCTCGATCGTGCGGGCCGGCGGGCACTTCTGGGGCAACCAGACCTTCCCCGGCATCTGGATCTTCTCCGCCTCGAAGGTGTTCCAGGGGATCCGGGTGAACCACGTGGACATCGTCGATCCCACCTACAGCGGGATCATGTTCCAGACCAAGTACACCGGCTCGCAGCCGGAGTTCCCGGTCAAGGACACGGTCTTCACCGACATCTCCATCACCGGGGCCCGCCGCAGCGGTGACGCCTGGGACGCCAAGTCCGGCATGGGCATCTGGGTCAACGAGCTGCCCGAGCCCGGTCAGGGCCCGGCCGTCGGCGAGGCCACCATCAACGGCCTGCGGATGAGCGGCAACGCGGAGAACATCCGCAACACCACCAGTACGTTCCGGCTCAACGTCAACCCGTAACCCCGTCCGGCACGAGGTCCGCCCCGGGAGTGCCCGGGGCGGGCCTCGTGCTGCCCTCCTTCCGGAGGGTCCTGAAATGCCCTCTGACCAGCAGTTGTCAGAGAATTGCGAAATCGAGACGACATCTTGCGTTCGCTTGTCGGCGGTGGTTGAGTGTGCCGCACCCCACCACGACGCACCCCGCGATGCATCTGTGCCGGGGGCGACCGCTCCGTTCATGCCCGAAGGGGATCACCCATGAGAAGTGCCCGGTTCCGCCGTTCCCGCCGCGCCAGCGCGGTCGCCCTCGCCTCGGCCCTGACGCTGACCGCGCTCGCCGCCTGTGGCACCAGCAGCAGCGACGACAACGGCGGTGGATCCCCGGCCGGCGGCAACTCCGACCCGGCCGCCCCGCTCGACCCGAAGACCAAGGTGAGCATCACCATCGACTGCATGCCCCCGGCGGCCAAGGCGGCCGAGCTCAAGGAGTGGAAGGAGGACGTGACCGCCTTCAACAAGCTCTACCCGAACGTCACGATCGAGGGCCGCTCCACCCCCGGCCAGTGCCTGGAGCCGCCGCGGTTCACCGCGATGCTCAAGGCCAAGTCCCAACCGGACGTCTTCTACACGTACTTCACCGACCTGCCGCAGGTCCTCGACAACGCCGGCGCCGCGGACATCACCGCCTACGTCAACGACAGGACGGTCCCGCTGCTGAAGGACATCGACCCGGGCGTCCTGGGCTCCCTCAAGAGCGACGGCAAGCTGTACGGCCTGCCCACCAGCAACTACACGATGGGCCTGCTGGTCAACCGCAAGCTCTTCAAGCAGGCCGGGCTCGACCCCGACGCCCCGCCGCGCACCTGGGAGGAGGTGCGCGCCGCCGCCAAGAAGATCGCCGGACTGGGCAAGGGCATCGCGGGCTACGGCGAGTACAGCGCCGGCAACACCGGCGGCTGGCACTTCACGGCGGCGGCCTACAGCCTGGGCGGCGACGTGGTCGACGGCACCGGCAAGAAGGCCGCCTTCAACGACACGGTCGGCCACCAGGTCCTGGCGAACCTGCACGCCATGCGCTGGCAGGACGACAGCATGGGCAAGACCCAACTGCTCAAGTGGGGCGACCTGCAGAAGCAGATCGCCACCGACAAGCTCGGCATGTTCCTCGCCGCCCCCGACGACATCGCGTACATGGTCCAGCAACTGGGCGCGCAGTACGAGAACTTCGGCATGGGTCCGATCCCCGGCGGGCGCAACACCCTGGCCGGCGGCAACAACTACATGATCAAGAACGGTATTTCGCCGGACAAGATCAAGGCCGCGATCGCCTGGCTGAACTTCAAGAACCTCTCCGTCGGCAAGGGCCAGTTCCAGTGGTCCCGCACCAAGGCCGACGGCCTGCCCGTCGGCGTCCCGCAGCCCAACTTCTGGCTGGGCGCCTCCAAGCAGCAGGACGACGCCGCCCGGACCCAGAACGCCACCATGCCGGTCGCCAACTTCAAGACCTTCATGGACAACCCGGTCCCCGGCAAGGCAGAGCCGCCGAAGGCCCAGGAGATCTACAAGGTCCTCGACAACGTCATGTCCGCGGTGCTCACCAACGAGCACGCCGACCTCGACAAGCTGCTGTCCACGGCCGAGGCGCAGGTCGACCAGGTCCTCGCCACCCGGTGACCGGTGCCCGGCGGGCGCGGCTCCCTGACCGCCGCCCCCGCCGGGCACCCCCCCGCCCCACGTGCCGGGCCCGTCGCCCCGTGCCCGGCACCACCCGCACCTGAGGAGAAACGATGTTCGGCATGCGCCTGCGGCGCCAGCTCACCGCCCAGGGGTTCCTCCTCGGCGCGGTCGTCTGCTTCGCGGTGTTCTCCTGGTACCCGATGGTCAGGGAGTTCCTGCTGGCCTTCCAGCGCACCGAGGACGGCCGCACCAGCTGGGTGGGCCTGGACAACCTGCGCACCGTCGTGAACGACCCGGCCTTCTGGCAGGCCTGGCGCAACACCGCGCTGTTCACCGTGCTCGCCCTGGTCTTCGGCTTCGTCGTGCCGTTCGTCGCCGCCGTGGTCATCAACGAGTTCCGGCGCGGCCAGGGATACCTGCGGCTGCTGGTCTACCTGCCGGTGATGCTCCCGCCGGTCGCCTCCGTGCTGCTCTTCAAGTACCTCTACGACCCGGGGTACGGGCTCCTGAACGACCTGTTCCGCCTCCTGCACCTGCCCGAGCAGCAGTGGCTCCAGGACCCGGACCTCTCCATGCTCTCCGTCGTCCTCGCCGCCACCTGGATGAACATGGGCGGCGCGGCCCTCATCTACCTGGCCGCCCTCCAGGGCATCCCGGGCGAGCTCTACGAGGCGGCCGAGCTGGACGGGGCCGGACTGCTGCGCAAGATCTGGCACGTCACCATCCCGCAGACCCGCCTGGTGCTCTCGCTGATGCTGCTCATGCAGGTGGTCGCGACCATGCAGGTCTTCGTGGAGCCCTTCCTGCTCACCGGCGGCGCCGGCCCCGAGGGCTCGACCACCACCGTCGTCTACCTCATCTACCAGTACGCCTTCAACTTCAACGACTACGGCGCCGCGGCCGCCCTCGGCCTGCTCCTGCTCGTGCTGCTGGCCGGGTTCTCGGCCCTGTACGTCAAGCTCAGCCGCGCCGAGGACCAGTAGGACCGGGGGAGACACCATGTCCACACGCACGCTCATCTCGCCGGCCGCCCTGGCCACCCGCCGCGGCAAGGCCCTGTACCGGACCGTCTTCGCGCTGGTCACCGGCGGCTTCACCCTGGTCTTCCTCGGGCCCCTGTACTGGCTGCTCTCCAGCGGGTTCAAGGACGCCCAGGAGGTGGTCCGCACCCCGCCGAGCCTGGTGCCCGGCTCCTTCACACCCGGGAACTACAGCCGGGCCTGGGAGGTCATGGACCTCTCCCACCTGCTGCTCAACACCCTCTTCTACGCCTTCGGCGCGCTCGCCTTCCAGCTGGTCCTGGACGTGGCCGCCGCCTACTCGCTCTCCAGGCTGCGCCCGGTCCTCGGCAAGGCGGTCCTCGGCATGATGCTGGCGACCCTCATGATCCCGGCGACCGTGCTGGTCGTACCGCAGTACCTGACCGTGCTGGACGTACCGCTCGTGCAGCGCAACCTGCTGAACACCCCCTGGGCGATCTGGCTGCCGTCCGTCACCAACGCCTTCAACATCTTCCTGCTCAAGCGGTTCTTCGACTCCATACCCGGGGAACTCCTCGACGCCGCCGCCATGGACGGCGCCGGCCCGCTGCGCATCCTGTGGTCGATCGTGCTGCCGGTCTCCCGGCCCATCCTGGGCGTGGTGTCGATCTTCGCCGTGGTCGGGGTCTGGAAGGACTTCCTCTGGCCGATGCTCACCTTGCCCGACCCGGCCAAGCAGACCCTGAACGTCGGCATCTACTCGCTCTCCAACGGCGTCCCGGTGAACGTCCTGATCGCCGCGCTGACCATCGCGGCGCTGCCGACGCTGCTGATCTTCCTGGTCTTCCAGCGCAACATCATGAGCGGTCTGACCGCCGGCGGCCTCAAGGGCTGACCGCCCGTCCCGCCGCCTCCCGCACCTTCGCCGCCGCCCCGTCCTCCACCCGCCCCGCCGCCCGCGGGGCGGCGGCGAAGCACTTCCTCCTGCCCGAAAGGACCCTCACGTGGCAGCCCCTCGACCGCCCCGCACCGACACCTGGTGGCGCGACGCCGTCATCTACCAGGTGTACCCCCGCAGCTTCGCCGACGGTGACGGCGACGGCACCGGCGACCTGGCCGGCGTCCGGGCCAGACTGCCCTACCTCGCCGAACTCGGCGTGGACGCGCTGTGGTTCACGCCCTGGTACGCCTCCCCGATGGTGGACGGCGGCTACGACGTGGCCGACTACCGGGCCGTCGACCCGGTCTTCGGCACCCTGGACGAGGCGGAGAAGCTGATCGCCGAGGCCGCCGCGCTGGGCATCCGGGTGATCGTCGACATCGTGCCCAACCACGTCTCCGACCGGCACCCGTGGTTCCGGGCCGCGCTGGCGGCCGGCCCCGGCAGCCCGGAGCGGGAGCGCTTCCACTTCCGGCCCGGCCGGGGCGAGCGGGGCGAACTGCCGCCCAACGACTGGCCCTCGCAGTTCGCCGGCAGCACCTGGACCCGGGTGCCGGACGGCGAGTGGTACCTGCACCTGTTCACCCCCGAGCAGCCGGACCTCAACTGGGAGCACCCGGAGGTCCGCCGGGAGCACGAGGACGTGCTGCGCTTCTGGTTCGAGCGGGGGGTGGCCGGCATCCGCGTCGACTCCGCGGCCCTGCTCGTCAAGGACCCGGCCCTGGCCGACTTCCGGGAGGGCGTCGACCCGCACCCCTACATCGACCAGGACGGCATCCACGAGGTCTACCGCGGCTGGCGGGCGGTGGCCGACGCGTACGGCGGGGTCTTCGTCGGCGAGGTCTGGCTGCCGGACGCCGAGCGGTTCGCCCGCTACCTGCGGCCCGACGAGCTGCACACCGCCTTCAACTTCGCCTTCCTGGCCTGCCCCTGGGAGGCGGACCGGCTGCGCCGGGCCGTCGAGGACACCCTCGCGGAGCTGGCCCCGGTCGGCGCCCCGGCCACCTGGGTGCTGTGCAACCACGACGTGACCCGTACCGTGACCCGCTACGGCCGCGCGGACACCGGCTTCGACTTCGCGGCCAAGGAGTTCGGCACCCCTACCGACCTCGCCCTCGGCACCCGGCGGGCCCGCGCGGCGGCCCTGCTCACCCTGGCGCTGCCCGGCTCCGTCTACGTCTACCAGGGCGAGGAGCTGGGCCTGCCCGAGGCGGAGGTACCGCTGGACCGGATCCAGGACCCGATGCACTTCCGCTCCGGCGGCACCGACCCCGGCCGGGACGGCTGCCGGGTCCCGCTGCCCTGGCAGGCGGCGGAGCCCTGGTGCGGCTTCGGTGCCGGAGCCGGGCCGTGGCTGCCGCAGCCCGAGGGCTGGTCCTCGTACGCCGTCGACGCCCAGAGCACCGACCCCGGCTCGATGCTCGCCCTGTACCGGGAGGCGCTGCTGGTGCGCCGCTGCGAGCCGGGCTTCGGCGACGGCCCGATGACGTGGCTGCCGGCCGCCGAGGGGGTGCTGGCCTTCCGGCGCACCCATGGGGTGAGCTGCGTGGTCAACCTCTCGGACGCGGCGGTGGCGCTGCCCGCGCACAGCCGGGTACTGCTGGCCAGCGGTCCGACGGCGGCCGACGGGACGCTGCCCCCGGACACCGCGGTGTGGCTGCAGGCCTGACGGCGGGCGGTGCGGGCCCGCGGGGCTGGTCAAAGGTACGGACCATCTGCGATGATCTTGGTGCCGCGCCCCGCGCAGGGCCTGTCTGTCTGTTGCGCGGGGTGCGTGTCGCCGGCCCTCCACCCCCCGCGGCGTGGAAGCGTTCGCGCATGACCGAAGGATCAGCACCCCACCTCTCCCGCGCCCGGATCACCGTCCTCGGCGTCCAGCCGGGCCAGCCGCCGTTCCGCATCGTGGAGCTCGACGGCGAGTACATCGGCAAGGCGACGTCCATGACGGACCTCCTGCTGCTGGCCGCCGACGCGGGGATCACGGTCCACGACCTCGACGACCTGGACGAGATCACCTGGGTGGGAGGAGGCAAGTTCGTCTGGACCCTGCACTGAGGCCGTGCGGCCGGGACGGATCCCCGACCGGCCGGTGCGGGGCGGCGCGTCCGCGGTCGCAGGACGGCCGGTCGGTAGGCTGCGCGGGTGATGAACGAACCCGTGGCCGCGCTCGGGGAGGCGGAGTACCACCGCGTGTGGGACCGGTTCTCCGCGGAGTTCGCCTTCCGCCCGAGCGTGTACGCGACGCAGTGGCCCGGCATCGAGGAACCCGAGGCCTCGCTCACCTGGAGCCTGGCCGCCCTGGACGACGACCCGGGCGACAAGCGGCTCGACCGGCTCGTCGAGGTGGTCCGGCAGGCGCTGCGCGACTGCGTCGCGCCCGGGGACACGCTGCTGGCGCTCGACTGGCAGCACGAATCCTTCCGCTTCGCGCCCCACCTCGCCGGGACCCCCGGCCGGCCGCGCTGGCCGCTGAGCGTGTACCCCGACGGCGACTACTACGCCTACCTCACCGAGGACTTCCGGACCGGCAGCTTCGGCCACCCCTGGGAAGGCACGCTGTGCCTGTTCGGCCCGCCGCTCCTCGAAGCGGCGGCGGTCCGCGTCGAGGAGATCCTGGGCCCGTCGGTCCGCCGCGCCGGCCGGCCCGTGTCGGGCCGGTGAACCGGGGCCCTGCGCCGGGCGGTTGCGGGGGCCGTCAGGGGGTGGGGGAGCGGAAGGTGCGGCGGTAGGTGTCCGGGGGGACGCCCACGGTGCGGTGGAAGTGGCGGCGCAGGGTGGTGGCGGTGCCCATGCCGGTGGCGGCGGCGATGGCGTCGACGGTGTCGTCGGTGGCCTCCAGCAGCTCCTGCGCGTGGCGGATCCGCTGTGTGTGCAGCCACGCCAGCGGCGTGGTGCCGGTGACCTGCCGGAAGTGCCGGGCCAGGTGACGGGAGCTCATGCCGGCCCGGCGGGCCAGGTCCTCCACGGTGAGCGGTTCGTCCAGCCGCCCGAGCACCCAGGGCAGCAGCTCGCCGAGCGGGTGGTTGCCCGGGGCGGGCACGGGAGTGGCGATGAACTGCGCCTGCCCGCCGTCCCGGTGCGGGGGGACCACCAGGCGGCGGGCGATCCTGTTGGCGTTGGCCGAGCCGTGGTCGAGGCGTACCAGGTGCAGGCACAGGTCCATGGCTGCGGCTTTGCCGGCCGAGGTCAGCACGTCGCCGTTGTCGACGTAGAGGACGTCCGGATCGACCGTGACCTGCGGGAAGCGCCGGGCCAGCGCGGCGGTGTGCGCCCAGTGGGTGGTGGCCCGCTTGCCGTCCAGCACGCCGGCGGCGGCGAGGACGAACGCCCCCGTGCAGAGCGAGACGATGCGGGCCCCCGCCCGGTGGGCCGCCCGTACCGCCTCGACCAGCTCGGCCGGCGGCTCCCGGTCGGTGTCCGCCCAGCCCGGCACGATGACCGTGTCGGCCCGCGCCAGGTGGTCGAGGCCGTGGTCCGGCTCCAGGAGGAAGCGGTCGACCCGGACGGCGCGCGGTCCGCAGACCGCGAACCGGTACCAGGGGTCCACGACGTGCGTCAGGTCCGAGCCGAAGACCTCGACGGCCAGGGAGAGCTCCAGGTGGAGCATGCCGTCGGTGACGGCCAGCGCGACGGAGTGCATGTCGGAAACTGTACGGGTCATGTCGTTCCGGACACTCGTGCGGGGTCCCCTCCGCCGGTGAGGATGAGCGGGACGGAGCGCGGCGGCCCACCGGGGACGCCGCGCGACATGCGAGTGCAGGGGAGCGGGTCATGGGATCGGGACAGCAGATCGCGGTGTTCGGTGCGTACGGACACACCGGGCGGTTCGTCGTCGCGGAGCTGGTCGAGCGCGGGTACCAGCCGGTCCTGTCCGGCCGCGACGCCGGCAAGCTGGCCGGCCTGGCGGCGGAGACGGGCCTGGAGGACAGGGCCGCCTCGGTGGACGAACCGGACCTGCTCGACCGGGCACTGGCCGGCTGCGCGGCCGTGATCAACTGCGCCGGGCCCTTCGCCTCGACGACCGCACCCGTCATCGAGGCGGCCCTGCGCGCCGGGATCCCGTACCTGGACGTGGCCGCCGAACTGGAGGCCAACCTGGACACCTTCGCGCACTTCGCCGACCGGGCCCGGGAGGCGAAGGCCGTGATCGTGCCGGCCATGGCCTTCTTCGGCGGTCTCGGCGACCTGCTGGCCACCGCGGCGATGGGCGACTGGACCCGGGCCGACTCCGTCCACATCGCCTACGGCCTGAGCGACTGGCACCCCACCGCCGGTACCCGCCGCTCCGGCGCGGTCTCGCGGGAGCGGCGCGGCGACGTCCGCATGCGGTACACCGGCGGGCAGTGGGAGTACCGCACGGACGCCCCGCCCACGCTCGACTGGTCCTTCCCGGAGCCGCTGGGAGTCCGGCCGGTGATCGGTGAGTTCACGATGGCCGACGTGGTGACCGTGCCGACGCACCTGTCCGTCCCCGACGTGACGACGTACATGACCACCGAGGCGGTCCGGGACATCGCCACGCCGGACACGCCGGCGCCGGCCGCCGCCGACGACCGCGGGCGCTCCGAACAGACCTTCGTCGTGGACGCCGTGGTCCGCTCGGGCGGGACCGAGCGTCGGGCGACCGCCCGGGGCCGGGACATCTACGCCGTCACCGCGCCCCTGGTCGTGGAGGCCCTCGACCGGGTCCTGTCCGGCCGTACCCGGGCCGTCGGCGTCACCGCCGCCGGCGCGGTCTTCGAGGCGGTGGACTTCCTCCGGGCGCTGGCCCCGCACATCACCGTGCAGGTCTCGTGCTGAACGGCGCGGGCGCGGTGTCCGTCAGTCGGACGCCGGCCGCCAACCGGTCATCTCCTCGCGGAACTTGGGGCAGTTCACGATGTCCGGTTCGCTGCACTTGAGAGCGTGGGCCATCAGTTCCTGGGCGCGGGTGAGGGCCGTG
Source organism: Streptomyces sp. NPDC089919 (assembly GCF_040684615.1). NCBI lineage: Bacteria > Bacillati > Actinomycetota > Actinomycetes > Kitasatosporales > Streptomycetaceae > Streptomyces > Streptomyces sp. NPDC089919. The sequence continues at coordinate 19,019 of NZ_JBFBGK010000048.1, read as the reverse complement.
CGGCGCTCCTCGATCTCGGCGATCTTGGCGCGGATCATGGCCGCGCGCCGGGGCCGCTCCTCCTGGAGCTCGCGGATCTCGTTCAGAGTCAGGCCGGCCTGCTGGCAGGTGCGCAGGACCGTGATGCGGTCCGCGGCCTCCGGGGGATAGCGGCGCTGGCCGCTGCGCCGCTCGGGTACGGGCAGCAGGCCGTGCCGCTCCCAGAAGCGGATGGCCGAGGCGGGCACGCCGGTGATCTCGGCGAGCCGGCCGATCGTGATGCGCACCGTCGTGCCCTCCCCTGTGCGCGGCATTTGACTTGAACCTTACTTCAAGTTCCACAGTGGTGGTCATCGGGGCGGCGGTGAACGAACCGCCGCCACAACCCACTTGGAGGTACCGCCATGCATGACGCACACGCACCCGAGGACCGGGCCGGGCAGCTGGTCGCGGCCGCGGCGCAGCTCTTCGCCGCCGGCGTGATGTCCCACTCGGGGCACGCCAACCTGAGCGCCCGGCTGGACGGCGAGCGGATGCTGCTGACGCCCGGCTTCGTCCGCGGCCTGCGCCCCGGGGACCTGGCGACCGTCGGCTTCGACGGCCGGGTCCTGGCCGGCGCGCTGCAGTCGGTCAGCGCCGAGATCATCGCCATGCACAGCGCCGTCTACCGGGCCCGCCCCGGCGTGGGTGCGGTCATCCACACCCACTCGCCCGCCGCGACCGCCTTCGCCGTGGCCCACCGGCCGCTGCCCTGCCGTACCGAGCCGATGCTGCGCTTCGGCCAGGCCGAGGAGGTACCGGTGGTCCCGTGGGGGCCGCGCGGCTCGGACGTGTCGGTACGCGGCATCGCCGCAGTGCTGGAGCAGCGGCCCACCACGGCCGCCGTCCTGCTGGCCAACCACGGCCTGCTGGTCTTCGGCCCGGACGCGGCGGCCACCGCGCACCTGGTGGTGGCGGTCGAGGAGAGCGCCGAGGCCGAGATCGCGGCCGCGGCGATCGGCGGGGCCGTGGACTTCCCGCCGGGCGCCCAGGAGGCGGTGCGCGCCGCGATCGCCCGGAGCGCGTCGTGACCGAGGACGTGCGCGAGCGCTACCGCGCCACCCTCGGCACCGTGCCCGCGGGCGTGCAGGAACGCCTCCGCCTGGCCGAGCGGTACGACCGGCTGCCGACCGAGGAGGCGCTGGCGGCCCTGCGCCACATCGTGCTCACCGCGAACCCCCTCGGCGCCCGGGTCCAGCAACTCGTCCACTTCGGCCAGCTGCTGGCCCTCGGCCGCCCGGAACCGGCCCGCATCCACGCCCGCGGCGCCCTCCACGCCGGCGCCACCCTCCCCGACCTCATAGGCGTCGCCGAAACCGCCCTCATCACCACCGGCGTCCCCGCCTACGCCCTCGGCACCGAAATCATCGCGGAACTCGCCCCGGGCGAGGCCGTGCCGGAGGTCAGCGCGCGGTGAGCGGGGCCGCCGTGAGGGTCACCACCGGGTGGTAGGGGTGGTCGGGGCGGGCTGGGGAGGTGGTGAGGCGGAGGGTGGGCTCCGTGGGGTGGATGGAGAGTCCGCGGAGGGCGTGGTCGTGGATGAAGCCGAGGTCGGGGGCGGTCTCGGGGCCCTGGGGCAGCCAGGCCAGGACGCGGGCGGCGTGGTCGGCGGACAGGAGGACTTCGCCGTGTTCGAGCAGGGCGGTGAGGGCTCCGGCCGGGAGGGACAGGTGGGTCCACCAGGCGGTGAGGGTGGCGCCGCCGACGAGGGTGCGGCCGTCCTCGGCGGGGCGCTGTTCGCCGGTGTGCCGCCGGGCCAGGTACTCCTCGCTCAGCCGCACCGGTTCCGCCTTCGCCGCGAACCGCGTGCCCGTGCCGTCCCCGACCATCTGCCGCCGCCTCTCCGTCCGGCGCCCCGCGCGGGGCCCGGCGGCCAGCGTCACCCGCGGCCGTGGACTCCCGCTCGACCAGTGGCGGAGCCCGACGAGGAGTCCGAGCAGCAGCCCGGGGTAGAAGCCGAGGGCAGACGCCGGGCCGAGCCCGGGACGGAAACCGCGACATGACCCGCGGTCGGTCCGGGAGCAGGCCGCCGCCCGCCTGCCGACCTGCCGGTACGCCGCTGATAGCGTGCCGAGAGGCACACCAGAGTGAACACCCACGGACACATCGGTCGAACAATTGATACCCACCGCATCACGGGACGGCGGCTCCCGGCTGAGCCGCACCCTCGCAGCCGCCGCGCGACGTGAACCACGGACGTACCTGTGGGCCGCCGTCGCCCTGGCGACGCTCGGCTTCCTCGTCGTCATGGAGATCGCTGCCCGCCGACTCACCGGCCAGCCCGGTCCGCTGACCGTCCAGGCGAGAGAGGTGGTCCTCCCTCCCAAGCCGGGCCCGCTCTACGCCGGTATGGCGCTGATGATGGTGGTGCTCACCTGGCGGCAGCGGTTCATCGCCCTGGGCGCCGCGGTCGGCATCGACCTGGTCTTCGTCCTCGGCCGCTGGGCGGCCGGCGTGCAGGTCACCGAGGGGCGCTACTTCGGCAACGGCGCGCTGTGGGTGATGCTGGGCTGCGCGGTCATCGCGCTCACCCGCCGCACCGGCCGGGAGCGCAGCCTGCTCCTCAAGGGCGTCGGCCTGGGCCTGCTTCTGGTGGCCGGCCGCAAGACCGGCGAGACCTGGCTGCTGATCACCTCCAAGACCCGCCCCACCGTGCTCGACCAGTACGTGGCCACCGCCGACCACGCCCTGGGCAACCCGTCCTGGGTGATGGGGCGGCTGGTCCGGGCGAGCGGGCCGGTCGGCACGCACCTCCTGGACTCGGTCTACAACCAGCTGGCGATCGCCGCGGTGGTCTTCTCGCTCTACCAGCTGCGGCACGTGGCCGCCCGGCGCCGCTTCCCGCGCCACCACCTGGTGCGCACCTTCCTGGTGATCGGTCTCCTGGGACCCGGCATCTACATGCTCTTCCCGGTGGTCGGACCGGTCTTCGCGTACGGGCCCGGCGCCAGCGGCACCGGGGGCCTGCACTGGGCGGTGGCCGACCTGTGGCCGGACGTGGCCAGCCCGCTGCTGCCGCCGCACGCCATGCCCTACGACGACCTGACCCCGCGCAACTGCATGCCCAGCCTGCACACCGCCTGGGCCACGGCGATCTTCATCCACTCCCGCCGGGCGCCCCGGGCGCTGCGGTGGGCGGGGACGTTCTGGCTGGTGGCGACGCTGTCCGCGACCCTGGGCTTCGGCTACCACTACGGCGCGGACCTGCTGGCCGGGGTGGTCTTCACCCTCACCGTCGAGACCGCGCTGCGCGCCCTGGACCGGGGCTGGGACCGGGCGGGCGTCCTGCTGGTCGGCTACGGCGCGACGGTCTTCGCGCTGCTGCTGACCTCGTACCGGTTCCTCGCCACGGAACTGGCCGCGCACCCCTGGGCGTACGGGCCGCTGCTGGTCCTCTTGATGGCGTCCGTGATCCATGGCTACGTACGCACCACCCGGCGCTGGGAGGCCGAGCCGGTGGAGGCCCCGGTGCCGGCCGAACACTCCGAACCGGTACCCGCTGCCTGACGGCACGCGAAGGGGGCCGCGGACTTCTGTCCGCGGCCCCCTTTCGCGTGTCAGGCGGTCAGTCTGCCGTGGCCCTCGGCCAGGGGCCATTCGCGGTGCAGCGAGCCCAGCGGGATCCGCTTGGTGAAGAGCGGGGTGCCGAAGACGGAGAGCTGCAACCGGAGGGTGCCGGCGAGGTCGAAGCCGCCGTGCAGGGCCCAGGAGCCGGTCACCGAGGCGCCGCCGCCGGTGTCCGCGTCGGCGCGGGCCTCGGCCTCGGCGCGCAGGTACGGGGCGAAGTCCGCGGTCAGCCCGACCATGCCGTACAGGCCGACGGAGGCCTCGGCGCCGAGGGCCGTCGAGGCCCGGCCGGCTGCGGTGACGGTGGCCTTCACGGGGGTGCTGGTCACCTTCGAGTCGGAGACCGGGGTCCAGCCCGTGCCGCGTGCGTAGCGTCCTCCGACCCGGAAGTCGCCCTGGACGTCCTGGCGTACGTCCAGGGTGATGCGGCCGTCGGCGCCGACCTGGAGGTAGAGGGTCAGGTCCAGGTTGACGACCACCGGTACCGGTCCGATCTGGATCACCGGATCGGCGTGCAGCCTGGCGAAGGGGATCCGCTGGGTGCCCTTGGCCGCGGCCCGGCCCTTGAGCGCCCACTGGGCCGACCAGTCGCCGCTCATGCCGAGGAAGGCGGTGCCGGGCAGGGCCTTGCCGGCCCCGGTCGGGGACGTCCCCTCGTAGGCGAACTCCACCTCGGGGGACAGCTCGACGAAGCCGTCGAGCGAGGCCGCGGCGGAGAGCGGGGCGTCCTCGGCCGTGGCGATCGAGGTGCCGACGTCGACCCGGAGCCGGCCGGCGTCCACCGTGGCGCCGTGCGGTCCGACGTGGACGCCGCCCGGCTTGCTCCAGGAGAACGAGACCCCCGCCGTCAGGGGTTCGACGGCCAGGGCCGAGGGGTCCACGGCCACCTTGCCCTCGGCGGTGTCGTCGGCGAGGACGGCGCTGAGCGGCGCGGGCCGGGTGGTGACCTCGGCCCGGTCGCCGCTGCTCCGGACGATCCCGGTGACCTCGGCGAGCAGGCCCTGGGGGGCACCGGGCGCGGGCGGGCTGGCGATGACGTCGCCCACGCGCAGGGGTGCCTCGTGACCGGTCCCGGCGGAGGGGCCGGGGGCCGGGGCGGGGGAGCGGTGGCCGGTGGCTATGACGGCGTGCCGGGTCCGCTTGTCGTAGGAGGCCACCGTGAGCGTGGAGCGCCGGGCGGACGCGCCGTCGGCGGCGGGCCGCGCCACGGCCGAGGGGGTGGCCTGCGGGGCGGCGGCCACCTCGAGCCGCCGGGGCCGGTCGGCCGCCGCCGGGGCGGCCGCGGCCGGGGCGTCGGCGACGGCGATGGTGGTCGTGGTGGCGGGCCGTGCCGTGGCGTCGGTCCCGCCGGCCGAACAGCCGCTGGCCGCCAGGGCGAGCGCGGTCAGGGCGGGTACCAGGACGCGCCTGGTGGGATTGCGCACGGGGGTGTCCTCCGGCGTCGAGCGATGAGGGGGTGGCTGCCGCGACGATCCCTACTCGGGAGTAACGGCAGCCGAATCATGACATGAAGGCGTCAAGCTCACCGAATCGACGAATCGTCAAAGTCACTGCAAACTTGGACAGTTGAGGATTCGATCACCTGGGGCCGCGCCGGTCGTTCTCGGTCACGTCCGCCCCGCGGGGTGTGCCGGGGCGCCGGGCGGGGCACGTCCCGGCTGCCCCACCCGTATCCCGAGAGCAGGTGACCGTGCTCGATCCGTCCCCGAGCGACCCCCCGGGCCCGCGCGCCGGTACCCGTGCCCGCCGCGGCCTGCGCCTCACGTCGGTGCTGGCCGCCGCGGCCCTGGCCGTGCTGGTCCCGGCCGCCACCGCGCACGCCGACCCGCCGCACAACCTCCCGCAGAACGCCGACGGTTGGGAACAGAGCTTCTCCCCGGCCTACGACTACGACGGCGACGGCTGCTATGCCACTCCCGCGATAGGCCCCGACGGGACGCTCGCCCCCGGCCTCAACACCAGCGGAGCGGTCAACGGCAGCTGCCGGGACCGCTCCGACCTCGACAACTCTCAGACCTACGCCCGCGCGAAGTGCAACAACGGCTGGTGCGCGATCGTGTACGCCAGCTATTTCGAGAAGGACCAGGCCGTCGCGGGCAGCGGACTGGGCGGCCACCGGCACGACTTCGAGCACGTGGTGTCCTGGGTGGAGGTGGCCTCGAACCAGGTGCAGTACGTCTCCACCACTCAGCACAGCACCGTCAAGACCTACCCGCGCTCGCAGGTCCGCTTCGACGGCACGCACCCCAAGGCCGTCTACCACAAGGACGGTGCGGGCACCCACTTCTTCCGGCTGGCCAACGGCAACGACGAACCGCCGGAGAACCACTACCACACCTGGCGCTACCCGCCCCTGGTCGGCTGGAACGGCTGGCCCTCGACCTGGCTGCGGGACCGGCTGATGGCCGCGGACTTCGGCGCCGCCACCATCAAGATCACGGACAGCCGCTTCCCGGCCCTCCTCAACTCCGCCAAGCCCGCCGGGATCCCCTTCGACCCCTGGGGCTGACCGGCCCGAACGCACAAGGGGGCCAGGGCCGTTCGGCCCTGGCCCTCCTCATGACGCGGTTCCGGTCAGCAGCGGCCCGCCGGCCGGGCCCGGGTCACCAGATCGGTGTGGCCCGTGGTGCCGTCCAGCCAGACGGTCCGCCGGCCGGTGTCGGCCGCCAGGCCCAGCTGCTCGCCGCGGTTGCAGGAGATCCGCTGCAGGCCCCGGCCGTCCGCGTCGGTCTGGACGACCTTCGGGAGCTTGTCGTTGGCCCACCGCGGCCCCGACTGCGGGCCGGTGTCCGGCTTCCAGTACTGGAGGCTGACCGCCGTGTCGGTGGCGTCCAGGTTCCAGAAGTGCGCCGCCGGGTCCTGCTCGCCGATCAGGTCCGTCCGGCCGGTGCCGTCCAGGTCGGCCCGGCGCAGCAGCATCCGGTTGTCGTCCGGGATGTCGTCCACCAGCCAGTAGACGTGCCGGCCCGTGACCACCGGCGAGGCCAGCCCGTTGAAGCCGCCCTTCGGCGCCACCAGCACCTTGCGCCCGGTCCGCACGTCCGCGATCTCCACGCTGATCTGCTGGTACCCCTCGGCATCGGTGTACAGCTTGGCGTAGGCCAGCTTGGAGCCGCTGAGCGTGGGCAGCGCGGTGGCGACCGCGTGGCTGCCGCCGTCGACGTACACCGGCTCCCGGTCACCCGGCCGCAGGTACCCGACCCGCTGCTGTCCGTTGGGCGACACCTCCTGGAAGGCGATCACCCCGCCGGAGACCCGGACGTTGCCGATCGCCGCCGGCTCCGACCACACCGTCCGCACCGGACCGCCGGCCAGCGGACGGGACAGCACCGAGACGCCGTCCGGTCCGTACGCGGCCCACGCCACGGTCTTGCCGTCGGTGTCCGGATACACGTGCGCCCGGCCGTCGTTGGGGCTGATCCGCTTGACGCCGCCGGTCCCGTCGGTGCGGCCCGCGGAGACCGAGTACGCCTCCTGGCCCGACTCGTCCGAGGAGGAGGACGCCCACCAGCCGCCGCCCGCCCCCGGGTTGGTGCCGGTGGTGTTCACGTCGCCCAGCAGGCGGTCGGTGTCCACGCCCAGGGCCTTCTCCCAGCCCGGCACGATGCCGTGGGCGTCGAAGGCCCGGACCACCGCGCGCCGCCCCGCCGCGCTCACCTTCAGGTCCCGGGCCGCGGCGAGCACCGCCGCCCGCCCCTGGGTGAACCCGTCGAGCGGGGTGAGGTACCGGGTCAGCGCCCGGTAGACGATCCGGTCCGCGAGCCGGGCGCCCAGGTCCTCGCGGACGTCCCACAGGGCTCCGGAGAAGATGGTCGAGTTCAGGTGCACGCCGCCGTCGTCGGTGCCGTACGTCGCCCCGAGGAAGTCCTTCGCGGTGGTGCGCCCGTCGTTGAGGTCGCGCAGGGCGCACTCGCGCGGCCCGCGGGTGCGGCACAGGTCCTCGCCGAGCAGGCCCGCGTCCGGGTCGCTCATCGGGGTGCCGGAGACGGTGACGTCGATGGCGTTGCCGAAGTAGTCGGCCACCGCCTCGTTGAGCGCCCCGGACTGGCCGACGTAGACCAGGCCCGCGGTGTGCTCGACCACGCCGTGCGTCATCTCGTGGCCCACCACGTCCAGGTCCGCGGAGAGCGGCCGGAACTCGTCGTCACCGGTGCCGTACACCATCTTGGTGCCGTCCCAGAAGGCGTTGACGTACGGCAGGCCGTACTGGTCGCGCACGCCCACCAGCGAGTTGATCGGACCGCCGGCGCCGTCGAGGCTGTCGCGCCCGAACTTGCTGCGGTAGTAGTCGTAGACCTGGCCGGCCGCCCAGTGCGCGTCCACCGCACCGGAGTCGGTCGCGGCCTTCCCGAACTCCTTCGTGGCGGAGGCCACCGGCGCGATGCCGCTCGGCCAGGTGCCCGCGACCTCGTCCACGCGCTTGCCGCTCGCGTCGTAGGTGGTGAGCGGGCTCTTGCTGGTCGACCAGGTGCGGCCGTAGTCCGTCAGGGAGTAACCGGTCTTCTCGCGGTGCACGTTGAGGGCGGTCCGCGCGCCACCGAGCCGGGTGCCGGAGCCGACGGTGACCGGTGCGGCCTCGATCCGCTGGACGGCCGAGTACGTCAGCACCGGGAAGCCGGAGCGGGCGTCGAGGTAGACCTCCTGGCGCACCGGATCGCCGGTGGCCGGGTCGCTGCCGGTGACCGTGACGTGGCGGGTCAGTACCCCCTTCCCCTGCGGCAGGACGACCAGCCCGCGCGCGGTGGCCGACAGCCGGGCCGTCAGCGGCCCCCGGGCCCGGGCCCGGTCGGCGCCGGTGCGCGCCGGGGCCAGCTTCTGCCGGGCCAGCTGCTCGCGCACGGCGGCCACCGCCCGCTCACCGGCCAGGGCGGCGGTCACGGCCGGCCGGGTGTCCACGGTCAGACCGGTGAAGTACCGGCCGGAGGTGCCGGTCACGACCCGGCGGCCGTCCCGGTCCGCCATCCGCACCAGGTACTCGCCGCCCAGCACCGGCACCCCGCGGTGCCGTTGGCGCAGCCGTACCGTCTCCTCGGCGCCCTCCCGCACGGTCGCGGCGGCCGTCAGGTCCCGCCGCGGCTCCGGGATGGCGTACCGCCCCCGATGGGCGGCGAGGTGCCCGAGGGCGGCCTCGGCCGCCGTCCCCCGGGCCGGGGCCGCCTCGGCGATCCCCTCGACCAGGGCCGGGGTGGCGGTGCCCGTGCCGGGCACCACCTCGACGGCCGGCGCCGCCGGGGCGGCCGTGGCGGTGGCGGGCAGAAGGCCGGACAACAGGGCCGCCGCGCCGAGGAGCGCGGCGGCACCGGATATCCGGGCCGTCGTAGCGGATGTGGTGGACCTGCTCACAGGTGCGTTCCCCTCCGTGTCGTCGGATCGCTGCCATGCAACGCGTTGCACCGATGTGGATCAAGGAATAAGCGCTGGTCACAACTGTGGGAGCACACTTGTGGGCAGAATGCGCGGATGCCGAGAATCCCCTCATGACCACGAACAGCACATTGGGGGAACTCGGTCCGGGGGCCGATGCGGAGCGGGTGTACCGGGCCCTGGCGCGCCGCGGCGAGGCGGACGCGGACCGGCTGAGCGCCGAACTGGCGATGTCGCGCGAGGAGTTCGACCGGAACCTGGCGCTCCTGAGGGAGTACGGATTCGTCTCCGGCGACCTGCCGGCCACCGGCGCACCGGGGGAGGGCGGTCCGGGGGGACTGCCCCGGCCACTGCCGGCGGGCCCGGCGATCCGCGCCCTGGCGCACCGCCGGTCCGCCGAACTGCACCGGCGGGCCGAGGAGCTGGAACGCATCCGGATGACCGCGGATGAGCTGGCCCTGCGGCTCGGGCCCGACGCCCCGGGCGGCGGCGAGGGAGCCGGGTGGGAGACCGTCGGCGGGCGGGACCGGATCGTGCACCGGGTGGCCGGGCTGCTCGCGGAGGCCCGCCACGAGGTCGCCTTCCTGGACCGCCCGCCGTACGCCATGCCCGACCGGCCCGAGGAGTACCTGCCCGGGCACGGCCTGGACGGACTGCTCGCCCGCGGGGTGTCGGTCCGCATCGTGGTGGGCCAGGAGGCACTGGACCGGCCGGGCCGGTGGGAGGTGCTGGCCCCGCTGATGGCCGCGGGGGTGCGGATCCGGGCGGCCGCCGCCGTGCCGACCAAGCTGCTGGTCGTGGACGGGCGGACCGCGCTGCTGCCGCCCACCGGGGACGCGGACCCGACCAGTTCGGCGCTGCTGGTCTCCGAGGGGCTGCTGGCCCCGGCGATGGTCGGGCTGTTCGAGGCGGTCTGGCAGGGCGCGCTGCCCTTCGGCGGCCCGGAGGGACCGGCGGGCACCGTGCCCGAGGGCGGCCGCGCGCTGCTCGGGCTGATGGCCGGGGGCCTCAAGGACGAGGCCATCGCCCGCCAGCTCGGGGTCCACGTGCACACCGCCCGCCGCCGCATCAACGCCCTGCTCGGCGAACTGGGCGCCAGCACCCGCTTCCAGGCCGGCGCCCGGGCGGCCCTGCGCGGCTGGCTCTGAGACACGCGCGACGGGAGGCGCGGACCGGCCTCCTCGGCCGGTACGGGACCGGCGCCGGCCGGACGAGGAGGCCGGTCAGCCGCGTCATCGGGCCCCGCCCCGCCCGTCGGGGAGGCGATCCGGCGGAATCGGCGTAGCGTCGGTACCGGAGAGGTACCCGCCGGACGCCGGGACCCGTACCGACCGGTACGGATGCCAGGGCGCGCCGGGCCGAGCGAGGAGGACCGCGTGGACCGTGCAGCTACCGGACGCCCCCGCGGCCGGGCCCGCCGGCGGACCGCACTGGTGGCGGTCCTGACCGCCACCGCGCTCCTGCCGTTCCTGGGGCCGGCGGCCGCTGCACCCAGAACCTCCCCCGTGGGCCGGACCGTGATCGTCGACTGCTTCACCAAACCGCAGGTGCGCCCCGGAGACTTCCTCCTCGCCTGCGGCGACGGCAACAACCGGCTGACCGGACTGCACTGGACCAGCTGGGGGCCCCAGGAGGCGGTCGCCCGCGGCACCGACATGGCCAACGACTGCCGGCCCTACTGCGCGGCCGGCACCTTCCGCTCGTACCCGGTCACCGTGACGCTCAGCCGCCCCGAGCCCTGGCCCGGCCACCCCGGCGTCCAGCACTTCACCCGGCTGCGGATGGTCTTCACCGGCACCTCCCCGGACCCGCTGCCGGCGGCCATCACCTACGAGCTCTGGGACTGAACCGGGCAGGGCGGGGGAGCGCCGGCGTTCGCCCCCCGCGGGCGCCGGTGGCGCCGTATCCTGGCGCAATGGAACGGGCCGAGATCATCAAGCGCGTCATCGGCATCCTCACCGAGGCCCAGGAGATCCGCCGGGCGGCGGAGGCCGGCGAGGACGACGAGCCCGGCGCGCCGGACTCCTCGGTCGCCACCGAGATGCTGAACGAAATGCTCCCCTCGATCCGGGTCCCGGCCGACGCGGCCCCGCAGGAGGTCGCCCACCTGCTGGCGGCGGCGCTCGGACCCGCGCTGCAGACCATGGTCGCCGGCTTCAGCCTGGCCTTCAGCAGCCTGGCGGCCGCGCACGACGGCGGCCAGGACGACGTCAGCTCCGCCGAGGTGCTGCGCACCCTCGCGCTCCAGGTGGAGGCGGGGTACTTCGACGCACGGGGCGGCGACGAGGACGACGACGAGGACGACGGGTACGACGGTCACGCAGGGAACGACCAGGACGGCGACGGCGTCTGACGGGTCGTCCCCACCCGGTACGGCGATCGGATCCGGCCGATTCCGGAGTTCCGGCCACCACGCGCCGATCCGCCGGTAGCGTCCCCTCACGGAAGATCCGGTGCCGACGACGGCACGCACAGTGGGGAGGACGGCCATGGCCAATGTGGAAGTGTCGCTCAAGGAAGCGATGACCGCGATCGAGGGCGCGCTGGGGGTGGCGCTCGTGGACTACACCAGCGGCATGGCCCTGGGCACCCTCGGCGGCGGCAAGGAACTCGACCTGACGGTCGCCGCGGCCGGCAACACGGACGTGATCCGCGCCAAGGTCCGCACGATGGAGATGCTGGGGCTCCAGGACGACCTGGAGGACATCCTGATCACCCTGGGCACCCAGTACCACCTGATCAGGCTGCTGCGCAGCCGCACCGGCAGCGGGCTGTTCCTCTACCTGGTGCTGGACAAGCAGAACTCCAACCTGGCCATGGCCCGGCACCGGCTCCGCCGGATCGAGGCCGACCTCGAGGTCTAGCCATGCCCGTGAGTTGAAGACATCTTCAACTCGGCACATCCGAAACCGGTCAACTGCGTGCGTGGGCGGGCCGGTCGGACGCGACGATGGAAACCGGAGGCCGCGCCGGCGCAGGGTGTGCGGGCGTGGCGACGGTCCGAGGAGCAGCAGGAGTCCCGTGGGTATGCAGGTGCCGCTGTACCAGGCGAAGGCCGAGTTCTTCCGGATGCTCGGCCACCCGGTGCGCATCCGCGTCCTGGAACTCCTCCAGGACGGACCGATGCCGGTCCGGGACCTGCTGGCCCGGATCGACGTCGAGCCGTCCAACCTCTCCCAACAGCTCGCCGTGCTGCGCCGCTCGGGCATCGTGGTCTCCACCCGCGAGGGCTCCACGGTCACCTACGCGCTGGCCGGCGGGGACGTGGCCGACCTGCTGCGCGCCGCCCGCCGCATCCTCACCGAGATGCTGGCCGGCCGCAACGAACTCCTGGCGGAACTCCAGCAGCCGCAGGCGTAGCCCCCCGACCGGGCGCCTCCGCCCGCCCGCCGCTGGAACCGGCGGGCGGGCGGAAGCGGTTCACCATCCGGTGATCAGCAGCCGCTGACGCATTTGCCGCTCACCCAGGTGCGGTCGACCCTTCGCCAGGCCAGACCGGGGGCGGAGTCCAGACCGGTCGTGCTGGCCATGGAGTCCTGGGCGATCAGACGCGGTTCCATCCCCCTGCGGTACTGGAACACTTCCATGTCCGGATAGGCGTCACCCTCCCGCCTGATCCGGACGTCCGTCTTCGTGGCCTCGACGGTGAGACGGTTGTCCACGGCGAAGAGCCGCAGCCGGCTGTTGACGCCGTGGATGCCGATGTCCAACTTCTCCGGTGACACGCTGTTGTCCGAATAAGGCAGTTTGGTGTGCAGATTGACGACGTTGTATCCCAGGAGCGTGTCGCTGGACTGTGCGTCCACCTCGATCGGACGGGCCGGGATCGTTTCGCCGGGGACCTGGGTGGGGTGGTCGTAGTCCGGAACGGGATTCCGGCCCGCCTGCCGCCACGGGTACTTCACGCTCGGGGGCGTCTGCGACTCCGCGACGGTGAAGGTGCACTGCCCCGTTGAGGTGTCCCAGAAAAGCGTCATCCGGTACGGCGCGTTGGGATTCTTCGAGACCCCGCGGTTGTCGCCGACCAGCATGCCGAGGGCGGCATCGGGCGTGTGGATGTAGAAGCGGACCATGATGATGCCGCGGTCCTCGCCCGCCCCCACGGAGAACGACACTCGCTGGGCGAGGGGCGAGTAATCTCCGAAGGCCTCCTCCAAGGCCTCGTCCACGTAGTCCTCGACCGGGTCCGGGTCGGGGGTGTCGTCCTTCGGCTTGTCTCCGTCGCAGGCGTCCTTGTTCTTCGTGCAGTAGTCCCGCAGGTCCGGGTCGTACAGGCCCGTCGGGTCGCTGGAGGCCAGCGGGTTGTTGTGGGCGTAGGCGTAGCCGTTGATCTGCTGGGTGTCGCTGAGGTCCATCACCGGGTCGGCGGAGACGAAGCGGCCGGTGGCCGGGTCGTACTCGCGGGCGCCGAGGTGGGTCAGGCCGGTGGACGCGTCCCGGGTGCCGCCGACGAAGCCCCGGTCGCCGGTCCAGCCGGTGGGCTGCTGGCCCCGGGCCGCACCGAAGGGCGTGGTGCGCCGCTTGGTGACGGCGTGGGTGGCGGAGTCGACCTGGATCGTGCCGGTGCCGTGGTGGTCCGACAGGACGAAGGACAGCTTCGCCCCGGTGCGGACCGCGACCGTGGATCCGTTGTGGCTGTAGTAGCGGGTACCGACCAGCGTGGTGTTGTCCGGCTTGAGCAGCAGCTCGGTGCCGCCGGGCAGGGTCAGCGTGGTGCCCGAGGCGTCCTTGCGGATCAGCCGTTGGCCCTCGCTGTCGTACAGGTAGGACGTGGTCTTCGTGCCTTCGGTGACCTTGGCGAGGTGGCCCTCCTTGTCCCAGTCGAGCTTCTGGTCGCCCGCGGGCAGCTGCCGCCGGACGGTGTTGCCGGTGTCGTCGTAGGTGTAGTTCTCGGTCTTGCCGTCGTCCGGGCCGCCGGTGGTGGTGACGGACGGCAGCCGGCTGCCGGTGACCGGCGTGCCGTAGCTGCGGGTGACGTCGGTGGCCGGACCGCCCGGGGCCTTGTGCTGGACCTCGGACCTGCGGTTGCCGATGGCGTCGTAGGTGTACGAGGTCCAGTACGCGTCCGGACCGCCGACGGTGGTGCCGGACGGGGCGGCGGCGCAGCCGTCGGTGGCGGTCCAGGCCTCGGTGATGCGGCGCAGCCCGTCGGTGCCGAAGCACTGGGTGTCGGTGCTCAGCTGGGCGTCCTGGCCGGAGGCGGTCGTCACCTTGGTGATGTTGCCGGCCGGGTCGAAGCCGTACCGGGTGTCGTCCAGCCGCTGGGGAGCGGTCTCGCGGTCGGTGACCGTGCGGGTGAGGTTGCCGGTGTGCTGGTCGTACTCGTTGCTCTGCCAGACCTTCTTGCCGACCTCGCCCAGCTCGGTGCGCAGCACGCGCCCGTAGTGGTCGTAGGTGGTGGCGCCGGCGAGCATGGCGCCGCCCACGGTCGTGGCGAAGGGCAGGCCGTCGGCGTCGTAGCGGGTCCCGACCCGCTCCTTGGGCAGGCCGCCGACCGCGGGCTCGTCGGAGTACTCCGGCTTGCCCGTGTTGGCGTTGAAGCCGGCCGTCCACTTGTAGACGCCGGCCAGCGCGCCCTCGGTGGCCGGGACGGTGAGCTGGGAGGCGGTGGCCTGGTAGCGGTTGTTGTACCAGGTCACCTCGGAGACGTAGGCCTGCCCGTTGACGTAGTGCTTGGCCGCGGTCTGCTTGCCCTTCGCGATGGTGTCGAAGACGTACTCGGTGGTCAGGACGCCGTTGACCTTGACCGCGACCTTGCGGCCCAGGGCGTCGTAGTCGGTGTGGTGGACGGTGCCCAGGGCGTTCTTCGTGTCGGTCTCGCGGTCACCGATGTCGTACGTGAGGGTGGTGGTGCCGGTGTCCGGGTCGGTCACGGAGGTCTTGCGGCCGCGGACGTCGTAGCCGTACGTCCAGTTCCGGCCCGCCGCGTCGGTCACCTTGGCGAGGCGGCCCAGCCGGTCGTAGCCGTAGCGGGTGGACTGGTAGGCGGTGCGCGCGGCGTTCGTGTACTCGCGGGTCTCGACGGTGCGGCCCTGGTTGTCGGTGAGGGTGGTCCGGGCGGTGCCGCCCTTGGGCGGGATCACGGTGGTCCGGTCGCCCTCGTCGACGGTGGTGGTGCGGCTCTGCTCGTCACCGAACTTCTTGGAGATGACGGCGGTGGTGCGGCCGGCGCCGTCGTACTGGGTCTCGGTCGAGGCGGGGTAGCTCAGCTCCGCTCCCGTGACCAGCACGTCGGAGGGGGCTCCGGTGGCGTAGAACTTGCCGGAGTTCTTCCAGTTCTGGCCCAGCGTGTTGAAGAAGGACTCGGTGACCAGCCGGCCGCCGCCCGGGGACGGCTCCTGGATCTGCCGGCTGCGCAGCAGCCCGTCCATGAACTCGTACTTCGTGAGGTAGCCGCCGTTCTCCGACAGCGTGCTGGAGGTGACGACGACGGGGCCGTCGGTGCGGACCAGGTAGCTGTACGAGAGGTGCGGGCTGTCCGGGTAGGTGGCGGCCGCGCGGCCCGGCAGCCAGACCTTGGTGACCCGGCCCAGGGCGTCGTACTGGGTGGTGGAGACCTTCTTGTTGAGGTCCTCCTGGACGACCGGCAGGGCGCGCAGCGGGTCGAAGGTGGTGGT
Source organism: Streptomyces sp. NPDC089919 (assembly GCF_040684615.1). Lineage (NCBI taxonomy): Bacteria > Bacillati > Actinomycetota > Actinomycetes > Kitasatosporales > Streptomycetaceae > Streptomyces > Streptomyces sp. NPDC089919. The sequence continues at coordinate 3,453 of NZ_JBFBGK010000048.1, read as the reverse complement.
GGCGACGAAGTCGAGCGGGTCGGTCACCACCGTCTTCGTGGCGACCTCGCCTGTGGGAGGCGTGTACGCGGTGCGGGTGCTCTTGCCGTAGGGGTCGGTGACGGCGGTCTGGCGGCCGTACAGGTCGTACGCGGTGCTGCCCTTGGCCGAGTAGCCGTTGCCGTCGGGGTTGATCACCTCGGTGCGGGTGACGTCGCCCTGGGTGGGGGCGTCACCGAAGGCCCCGCCGTCGTAGACGTTGCGGGTGTCGGAGATGACGTCGGCCGGGCGGCTGACGGCGGCCTCGCAGCCGACCGCCACCGTCTCGACCCGGGCGACCTTGTCCATCAGGTTCAGGCCGGTGTTGCGGGCGTAGTCGGTGCGGGTGCACTTCTCGTCGCCGGTCTTGGACTCGTCCCCGGAGTCGGTGGACGTTGCCTCCATGCCGACGTCGTCGAAGGTGCGGGTGGTCGAGGCCTTGCGTTCCCCGGTGGCCGTCCTGACCCGGGTGGTCTCCTTCTCGACCCCGCCGAACCGGGCCTCCAGGGCGGGCAGCCCGTCACGCTGCCGGGTCGCGGTGACCCCGGAGCGCCAGGGCACGTTGGAGCTGGCCTTGACCCAGGGGCCGCCGTCGCCGTCGTACTCGACGCTCTCGCGGACCTGGCCGGCGAACTCGGGACGGTCGGTGACGGTGGCCCCGGTGGAGTCGGCCACCTCCGCGCCGTCGATGCCTCGGAAGTAGCGGGATTCGGCCAGGCTGCGGCGGTCGAGGCCGTCGCCCTTGCGGACCTGGACGCGTCCGTAGCCGCGGAACTCGCTGTAGGTGCGGTCGTCCGCTTTGGTGAACTCGTCGTCGCTCTTGGCCCAGGCAGCGCCGTCGAGGAAGCTGTAGCGGGTCACCACGTCCGGGGTCTCGGCGAGGTTGTCGCCCTCGTCGACCTCGGTGACCAGGTACTTGTTGAACCAGTCCAGCTTGGCGGTCTCGCCCTCGAAGGCCCACTTGACCGGGTAGCAGGTGGTGGTGTTCGTCGCGTCGGCCGGCGGGAGGGTGGTGGCGGTGCAGCCGGGGGCGGAGTAGGTGATGCCGATGCTGCCGCCGGTGTCGGTGTCGATCTGGTAGACGCGGTAGCGGATGAAGGGCGCGAGGCCGTCACCGGTCTTGTCGACCCGGTTGGCGAGCTGCTGGCCCAGGAAGGTCACCTTGGGCAGGGTGATGCTGCCGTTGGTGCGGCCGGTGCGCTGGATGGTGGAGAGCCACAGCGGGCGGGCGGTGCCGTCGCCGGTGGGCGGGAAGGTCTGCTCCAGCGCCCAGGAGTCCACGTCCTTGTACGTGCCGCCGGTGAGCACCTTGGAGGTGATGGTGGTCAGGCGCTTCTTCGACCAGAAGGTCGGGCTGTACTGGCCCTCGCACTTCGTGGCGCCGTCGGCGCAGTTGCGGTCGACGGGCACGTCGGGCCAGTTGTCGGAGTGGTCCTTGTCGAAGAGGGTGCAGTCGGCCGTGCAGCGGTCGGCGACGTCGAACTTCACCTGGGCCATCGCCGGGGCGGAGTACACCGTGTCCTTGCGCAGCCCGTAGTCGACGTGGTCGAGCCAGCCGCCGCGGGTGTACGGGGTGGGGGTGCCCTTGTCGGCGCTGGCGACGGCGCCGCGGTCGTAGTTGTTGGTCTCGGCGTTCCAGTAGTAGGCCTGCGCGTTGCCGTGCGGGTCGACCACGTGGTCGAGCTGCCAGCGCCAGGCCTGCTGGCACCAGCCGGCGGCGAAGGAGGCCTTGTAGCAGGGCTCGCCGGAGTGGTTGCCGTAGACCGGGACCGTCCAGGCGGACTGGGTCGCGGGCTTGCCGGCGGTCCAGCCGGGGAGGTGGTTGAGGCCGAAGAAGTACTGGGTGCCGTCGGTCGCGGTGACCTTCCAGTACTCGCCGTCGTCGTCGCCGTTGGAGGCGCCGGTCAGCTTCTCGATCCGGTCGCCGTTGTCGGACTGGGCGTGCCAGCCCTTGCCCTGCTCGTAGGCGAGTTCGGTGGTGCGGCCGCCGAGGCTGAGGGTGGCGTTGTCGGTGAACCAGCACTGGTCACCGGACTTCTCCTTGTTGGTGCCGCCGGTCATGTCGTCGTTGCAGGAGCGGTAGCGGCGCTCGATGAAGCCGGGCTCCATGGACCAGCCGTCGCCGACCCAGCCGGGCTGGTTGTTGGAGGCGGAGGTACGGCCGTCCACGCTCTGCGAGGAGTAGCCGAGCGACAGCTTCGGGGCGGCGCCGGCGGGGACGGCGGGGAAGGCGAGCGGGTAGGTCCAGTTGAACCCGCCCGAGGAACTGCCGGCGCTCCAGGAGCCGGAGGCCTGGAGGGAGGTGGCCTTGTAGTCGCCGTTGGCGCCGGAGCTGCCGGCCTCGGCGGCCAGGACCGTCGCGGCGTCGGCGGCCAGGAGCGCGCGGGCCGGCGCGGAGCCGGCCGCCGCCGCGGGTACCGGGGCGGTGGCGGTCAGGGTGCCCGTCTTGATGTCGTTGACCGTGGGCAGCGGGGTGCGGACCCGGCAGCGCGGTGCGGCCGGGGTGGTCAGGGCGCAGGCCGGCAGCTGGACCAGGCGCAGCCGGGCGGCCCAGTCGGGGCCGTAGGAGGCGCGCAGGGCCGCGTAGTCGACGCGGACCGTGGCACGGCCCGGGGCGCTCGCGGTGCCGGCCATGCTGAAGAGCAGCCCCTGGACCCCGGAACGCCGGGCGGCGCCCCGGTCCGCGAGGGTCACCTGCACGCGCCGGTCGGCGGCCCGTCCGGCCGGTGCGTGGGGCGCTCGGGCGGCGAGCGAGACGAGGGTGACGGGGAAGGACCGCGGGGTCCGGCCCGGGCCGGGGGCCAGCTCCGCGGAGTCCTGTTCCGCCGGAAGACCCCTCGAGGCCGGCTTGTGCGAGGCGGCCTCCTTGGCCAGGGCGAGGGCCGTCTGGTCCGGCCTGCTCAGAGCGGGGCTGTGGCCGTTCTTGACCGGACTGACGGCGATCGCCGAGGGCTGGGGGAGCCGCGGGAGCTCCCAGCCCGAGGGGGCCGCGGCCGCGGCGCCCGCCGGAGCGAGCCCGGCGATCGCCAGTGCGGAGGCGAGGACGGGCCGGACGGCCCAGTTCAGTGGTCTGCGTGGCCCCGGCGAGCCGCCCGCGGCGCGTCGTTCGAACCAGCTCAATTCAACTCCCAGGCAGTAACGGGTGGATGAGGCCGGGGAGGCTAACACCGAAATCGCAACCACAGATGAGTCCACACAACTGGAGTTGAATCACTCCGCTTCGGTGCAGGTCGAAAGCCCAACGCCCCTGCCGTGAGCGGTGGTTATGGTCTGCCGGACATCGCCGTCCACCCAGAACATCGCCGTCCACGAAGGAGCAGAAGGTGTCCGCCTCACGAGAAAGACCGTCCTTGCCTGCGGGAGGTGGAGACGACCCGGCCCATCAGTTCGGCGGGGACGACGGCCTGCCGCAGGGAGGGGGCGAGCACCATCGTG